>DATFJJ010000334.1:0-5226 GCA_035269245.1 Wenzhouxiangellaceae bacterium
ATCGGAGTACAACTGCGAGGCCGGCTTCGAAAACGTCAACGTCGCGACCTGCCGCTGGGTCTCGGCCGAAAACGAGCGCGACCTCGAGAAATTCCGCGACAAGAACATCCAGCACCTGGCCGAGGACGGCGGCGGGCGGCTGGTCTACCTGGCGCCGACCCGCGTGAACCTGCAACTGGCCCAGGAGCGCCACCCGGAGATCACTTTCCGGGCCACGCGCGAGGTCAGCGTCTACGTTCAGGAGTCCTCTGGATAAGCCTGAAAGTCACATCGTGGTTTCTGCAACCCGGCACAATGGTCGGGTGACTGTACCCGTCCGCCATTCGATAACGACAGGATTCAGACTTTGAACGCGCTGGCCGCGACCAGGGATTATTTTCCCGGCCGCGAACGCCGGCGCGCGCTGCTGGCCTTGGCGCTGCCGATCATCGGCGGGATGATGTCGCAGAACATCCTGAACCTGGTCGATATCGCGATGGTCGGCCGGCTGGGCACCACGGCACTGGCTGCGACCGGACTGGGCTCTTTCGCCAACTGGCTCTCGATGGCGTTCATCCTGGGACTTTCTACAGGCGTACAGGCTTACTGTTCTCGCCGCGTCGGCCAGGAGGCGCACGGCGATATCGCGGTGCCGCTCAATGCGGGTCTGCTGCTGGCGCTGATCCTCGGCGTGCCGCTGGCGGTAGTGGTGACCATCTTCGCACCGCAACTGCTGGGCCTGATCAATCCCGATACCGACGTGGTCCGCGAAGCCACGCCCTATCTCCAGGTGCGGCTGCTGGCGCTGGTCGCGGTCGGCATGAACTTTTCTTTCAGAGGCTACTGGGCCGCGGTGCACAAGACCCGGTTGTACCTGACCACGCTGGTGATCATGCACGTGGTCAACATCTTCCTGAACTGGGTGTTCATCTTCGGCAACCTGGGCGCCCCGGCGCTGGGCGTGACCGGTGCCGGACTGGCGACCACCATTTCGATCTTCCTCGGCACGCTGATCTACTTCGCGTTCGGCATCAAGCACGCCTGGGTCGAGGGCTTCCTGCACCGCATCCCGTCGCGCACGATACTCGTCGAACAATTCAAGCGCACGCTGCCTGCCAGCCTGCAGCAACTGTTCTTCGCCGGCGGCATGGTGGCACTGATCACCATCGTCGGCTACATCGGCACGCGCGAGCTGGCCGCGGTGCACGTGCTGCTCACAATCGGCCTGCTGATCGTGCTGCCTGCCATCGCGCTGGGCATGGCCACCTCGACCATGGTCGGCAACGCGCTTGGCCGCGAAAACCCGGAAGACGCGCGGCTATGGGGCTGGAACGCGATGCTCTACGTCGGAGCACTGGGCGGGCTCATGGGCATCGGCGTCATCGTTTTCGGCAAATCCATCCTCGGCGTCTTTCTGACCGACCCGGCGACGCTGCAGGTGGCCTACGTGCCGATGCTGATCACCGGCGTGATCATCGGCATAGACACCGCGGGACTGGCCGTGATGCACGCGCTGCTGGGCGCAGGCGACACGCACAAGGTCATGAAGATCTCGGTCGTCACCCAATGGCTGCTGTTCCTGCCGCTGGCCGCGCTGGTCGGCCCGATTCTGGGTTACGGGCTGATCGGCGTCTGGATCCTGTACGCGATCTACCGCGCCGGACAGACCGTCTGGTTCGCGCTGGCCTGGAAGCACGGCCGCTGGCGGGACATCAAGCTGTAAAGCAACGCCCAACGTCACCGGCTACACTCGCTTGAAATTCTTTCGGATGATTCAATGGGCGACCTGATCGGATTGCTGGGCATCGTGCTGCTGCTGGGCATCGCCTGGCTGTTTTCCGAGCACCGGCGCCAGGTCCAGTGGCAGACGATTACCGTTGGCCTGGCGCTGCAGCTGGCGCTGGCGATCTTCGTCCTCTGGGTGCCGTTCGGCAAGACCGTGTTCGAGGCCCTGGGTGCCGGTTTCGTCAAGCTGGTCGGTTTCACCCAGGCCGGGTCCAGCTTCATCTTCGGCGATCTGGCCAACGCCGACGAATTCGGCTTCATCGTCGCCTTTCAGGTTCTGCCCACCATCATCTTCTTCGCCTCGCTGATGGCCTGCCTGTATCACCTCGGAATCATGCAGAAGGTCGTCGAACTGATGGCTCGCGTCATGGTGCGCTTCATGAAGGTCTCGGGTTCGGAATCGCTGGCCACAGCGGCCAACTGCTTCGTCGGGCAGACCGAAGCGCCGCTGGTGGTGCGCCCGTTCATCAACGGCATGACCCGTTCCGAGCTTTTCGCGCTGATGACCGGCGGCATGGCCACGATCGCCGGCGGGGTCCTGGCCGCCTACGTGCTGCTGCTGGGCGGCACCGATCCGGCCACCCAGGCGTTCTACGCCAAGCACTTGATCTCGGCCTCGATCATGGCCGCACCCGCCGCGCTTGTGGTCGCCAAACTCATTCTGCCAGAGCGCGAGCCGTCGGAAACCATGGGCCTGGTTAAGACCACGGTCAAGCGCGAGCACACCAACCTGATCGAGGCCGCCGCCGGCGGCGCGTCGGAGGGGCTGAAGCTCGCACTGAACGTGGGCGCTATGCTGCTGGCATTCCTGGCGCTGATCGCACTGGTCAACTGGCCGCTGGGCTGGCTGGGCGAGATCTCCGGGCTCGAAATGCTGGTGGGCCAGCCGATCGAACTGGCGCTGATCCTGGGCTGGATCTGCGCCCCGCTGGCATTCATCGTCGGCGTGCCGCTGGACGAGGCCGTGACCGTCGGCGGCCTGATCGGCCAGAAGGTCGTGGCCAACGAGTTCGTCGCCTACGTCGCGCTCACCGACATCCAGGATCAGCTTTCCGATCGCGCGGTGCTGATCTCGACCTACGCGCTGTGCGGCTTCGCCAACTTCTCGTCCATCGCCATCCAGATCGGCGGCATCGGCAGCCTGGCGCCGGAGCGCCGTCCGGAACTGGCCCAACTGGGGCTGAAAGCCATCCTGGGCGGCACCATCGTCTCGCTGCTAAACGCCGCCTGGGCCGGGATCCTGATCTGAGGAACCTATGAACATCCTTGCTCAAGACGCGTTTGGGTCGCAAAGGGCTCCGGCGCGCCCGGGCCGGAAATTCAGAGCTTGCTGTTGAAACGGCTGGCAAGGTGGTTTCTGGGCGCGATTATGCTGGGGCTCGCTTCGGCAGCCGGCTGGCTGGCCCTTTCCGCACACCAGGCGGCTCAACCGCCGGCGGAAGTCGGCGATGTCCTGATCGTGACCAACCGCTACCTGACCGACGATCAGGACCCGGCAGACCGCTTCGACGGGCGCCGCGGCACGGCACACCACCTGCGCTGTGCGGTCGGCTACCGGCCGATACCGATGTCGCAGGACCTGGCCGGCAGCGTCGATTTTTTCGTGCCCACCGAATTCAAGCGGATCGAATCGGTCGAACGAATCGGAGCCGAGGCATTCGAAACCGCGATCGATCCGGACGCTCCGGTGGTCGCATTCGTGCACGGTTATATGTACGGCTTCGAAAAGACCTGCCGAATTGGCGTCGCGCTGCAGCGCATGCTCGGCGACCGCGCTACGGTCGTGATGTTCAGCTGGCCGTCGGACGCCAACCCCGCCGACTACGTCGCCGACCAGGTCGACATGGAGTGGAGCGTGCCGGCACTGGCCGACTTGCTCGACCGGCTCGGCGAACTCGTCGGGCCCGAGCAACTCAAAGTCGTTGCGCACTCGCTGGGCTCTCGCGGGGCGCTCTTTGCGCTGGGCTGGCTTGGACTCGAGGGCGCAGAAACTCCGATTGCGGATCATCTGGTGCTACTCGCGCCCGACTACGACATCGCCGCGTTCAGGCGCCAGTTCGAGCACGTCGCGCGCGCGGTCGACCGCATCACGCTGTATGCGTCGACCAACGACACGCCACTGCTGTTTTCGCAGGCATTGCACGGATATCCCCGACTGGGCCAGGCCGGTGAAAACCTCACGGTGATCGAAGGCATGGAGACCGTGGACGTCTCCGGCATAGGCCGTTACCACCCCACCGGCCACGAGTATTTCTTCTATCACCCTGTGGTTGCCGCCGACCTGGTCGAATCATTGACGCGCGGCACGCCGCCCGAGGAACGTGCACACACCAGATCCCGATCGCGGGAAGGTCTGCCCTACTGGGTGCTGGCAAACCCTTTCGAATAGGAATCATCTCTAGCCTACGCTGGCATGGTCCGCGCGCCCACGGTCTTACTGCGCCACGAGGAACCCCATATATTCCTTCAGCGCCCGCCTGGATCCGTCCAGCGCGTCGGTATCGGGCAGCCAGCGGATCAGGCCGGGCGGGTCGGCGGCGACTTCGTGGTCGGTGGCCACCGGCACGAATTCGATACCCGGAATCGGCTCGAAGCGCGCCAGCGCCCGGCGCATGTGCAGCGCCGAGGTCACCAGCAGCACCTTGCGCGCGCCTCTGGTCCTGAGTACGGCCTCGGTCATCTGCGCGTTCTGGTAGGTGTCCAGGCTGGCCGACTCGAGCAGTATGCGGTTTGTCGGCACTCCCAGGTCGGTCAGGAATCGCACCGCGGCGTCGGCCTCGGTGGCGACCGCGTCGCGCCACGGCAGCGCGCCGCCGGAAACGACGATCTCCGGTGCCTTGCCGGCGCGCCACAGCCGCCAGGCGTGCCAGTAGCGGTCAGCGGCCGCGCCGAGGTCGGGATAGGGATTGCGCGAGGTCGGCGGCTGCATGCCGCCGCCCAGGACCACGATGGCATCGGCGCTCGGCACCCGTTTGATATCCATCGGCGGGAAGCGGCGTTCCAGGCTGTACCGGAGGGCGTCGGATACCACGGGGGTGGAAAGCAGCCACAACGCGGCCAGTGCCAGCACCACCAGCGTCTTGCCGAAACGCCAGTCGCGCCAGGCCAGCCACAGGCCGATCAGCGCCAAAAGAATCGGCCCGGCGGGCGGGAGCGCCAGGGCGGTGAGCAGTTTTTCGGCGTATTCCATAATCGTGATTATGGCTGAAAGGTTGGCTTGTTGGCTTGTTGGCTGGTTGGCTGGTTGTTCGTTGTTGGTCTTGTGGGAGGCGGCTCTGGCGCCGATGGGCTCGGCGGCAATTGCGGCCGGAGCCCGCTCCCACGGAAATCAGGATCTTCGCTTGCAGGGCAAGCTCACACACCTGTCAGTGGGCCGGGGAGCCAGTTTCCTGGCTGAAACCCTCTACGCGTGTGGGAGCCGGCCTGCCGGCGAAAGGAATTTTCCGACCTCCGACCTCCGAC
>DATFJJ010000335.1:0-13688 GCA_035269245.1 Wenzhouxiangellaceae bacterium
CACCAACCTGGGCTTCGGTAACGGTCTGAACCCGACCCTCGAGACACTCCTGGGCGACGGCCACGAGTGGATCTGGCTCCTCAACAACGATACCCGTGTTGAACCCGACACACTCGAGTCACTCCTCGTGCATGCCCGGCAGCATCCCGCCGCCGGTGCGGTCGGTGCGCGGATCGTCGATATGGATCCGCCGCATGCCGTGCAGACGTGGGGCGGCGGTCGGATCGGTTGGTGGCGCGGACACAGCCGGCATTTCACCGCGCAGGTGGCGGACGAATGCCTCGACTATCTCACCGGCGCATCGATGCTGTTGCGCGCCGAAGCGCTGCGCCAAACGGGGTTGTTCGACCCGCGCTATTTTCTTTATTGGGAAGATGTCGACATGTGCCTGACATTGCGCGCGAATAACTGGAAACTCACAGTGGCTCCCGATGCCGTCGTCCGGCACCGCCTTTCTGCCTCAACCGGCGAGGCCAGCCCACGCAAGGACGAACTGATCAACGCCTCGGCCGTCCGGTTCTTCCGCAAGCACGGCCCGCTGGGTGGATGGCCGGCCATTGTCACAGGGGTCATGGGTCGCAGCGGCAGGCGACTGCTGCGCGGCGACTTTGCCGCGGCCCGAGCCGTCTGGTGCGGTGCGGTATCGGGTTTCAGGGACTAGGATCGGGACGAGATTCCGGATCCTGCCGACACATGTATCATTCGTATCGAGCACCATGAGGTAGCCCGCATGCCAGTCCAGGAATCATCGTTGAACGATGTCATCCGCCAATCAGCAGCGAAGGCCAGGATTCTCGTCATGGGCATCGTCAACGTGACGCCCGACTCCTTTTCAGACGGCGGACGTTTCGATTCGCTGGAGAAGGCACTGGCACACGCGCGACGACTGGCATCGGAGGGGGCGGATATCCTCGACATCGGCGGTGAATCCACTCGCCCTGGCGCCGAGCCGGTGGACGCCCAAGCCGAAATCAACCGCGTGATACCGGTCATCAAGGCCGTTTGCGCCGAGATCGATGTTCCGGTCTCGATCGACACCATGAAGGCCGAGGTCATGCGCGCAGCAGTCGCGGCCGGCGCCGAAATGATCAACGACGTCAACGGTTTGCGCGACCCGGAGGCGCTCCTCGCTGCAGTCGAGACTGGCGTGCCGACGTGTATCATGCACATGCAGGGCGAGCCGCGCACAATGCAGCGGCAACCCGAATACGACGACGTCGTCGAAGATCTTCGACTTTTCTTTCGCGAACGCATAGACACCTGCCTGGGCGCCGGCATGGTCGAGCGCAACATCGTGCTGGATCCGGGTTTCGGCTTCGGCAAATCGATGCATCACAATCTTGACCTGCTTGACCGGTTCGAGCGATTTCGCGAATTCGGCCTGCCGCTGCTGGCCGGCGTTTCACGCAAATCCATGCTCGGCAAGATCACCGGGCGTGAAGCCGCTGAAGACCGCGTTGCCGCCTCGGTGGCCGCGGGCGTGCTCGCCGTCGAGCGCGGCGCCAATATACTGCGCGTACACGACGTGGCCGAAACGGTAGACGCCGTAAAGCTCGTTCACGCACTGCGCGCCAACCGCGACAACGCACAAGGAGAGGAATCATGAATACGTTTCAGACCCGCTTCGCAACACGACTGGCCATGACCGCATACGCGGCTTTCTGCACGGTCGCTTTCTCGATCTCACCCGATGCGGTTGCCCAGAATGCCCCCGAAGCCGGACATCAGGGCAACCGGCACCAATCCATGCAGGCGATGCAGACACGCGAATTCAACAACCTGCAGCAGGGACGCGGCATGGGCATGGCTCGCGTAGCCGAGACCAACGGCTATCCAGGTCCCATGCACGTACTGGAGCACGCCGAAGCGCTGGAACTCACCGACGGCCAGATCGAGCGCACCCGCGAGCTCAAGACCCGGGTCAGGGCCCGCGCACCGGAACTCGGCAACCAGATCGTGGATGCCGAAAAACGTCTCGAGGCGATGTTCGCCGAAGGCGGCGTCAACGCGGCAAAAATGGATTCACTGTTGACCGAGATCGCCGAACTGCGCGCCCACCTGCGCTCGCTTCACCTGACCGCGCATCTCGACCAGGCTGCAGTCCTCACCGAAACCCAAATCGAGCAGTACAAGACATTGCGCAGCGCCGGCCGGTCCGATGACGAGCGCCGCCCCATGCGCCGGATGCTCGAAATGAAGCGCGAGAGCACGAGCGGCGGGGCCGACAACTGATCGGAACTGGTGACCGGCGGCCGGCGCACACCGCTTCGCCGGCGAGGTCGGCTCCTACACTGGTAGTGAAGGTCGGGACTCGATCGCCGTTGCGGCATCGGCCGACCATTTACCCCGACCACCGACCACCGACTACCGCCTACCGACTACCGCTGGATTCTAGAGATTCGAATAATTCGGTCCCGACCCGCCCTCGGGCGTGACCCATTCGATCACCTGGTAGGGATCGGCGATATCGCAGGTCTTGCAGTGCACGCAGTTGGCCGCGTTGATCTGGATGCGCTTGCCGTCTTCGTCTTCGACCTTCTCGTAGACGTTTGCCGGACAAAAGCGCGTGCAAGGGTTGCCGTACTCTTCCTCGCACCGCGTGAAGCACACGTCCGGCTCCACGATCTTGAGGTGAACCGGCTGATCCTCGTCGTGCTCGGTCGAGGCGAAGTACACCGAGGCCAGGCGATCGCGCGGCGGCAGATCTCGATCGACGAAGTCGTAGTCGAACTGATGCCCATTGCGCTTGCGGTACTGTTGATAATCGGCCCGATTCGAAAGCGTGCGCGGCAGCTTGCCGAAGGTCGCCGTTTCGATGCCGGCGGTAATGATGCCGCGCCACAGTCCCTTGTGGAAACCGGGCCGGATGTTCCTTACCTTCTTCAACTCGGCCATGATGTCGGAACCCCGCAGGCGGGCGTCGAAACCTTCGCTGGATTTCGACTTGTCGGACTTTTGCTGGACGATATGCTCGGCCGCCAGCATCCCCGACTTCATCGCCTGGTGGGTGCCCTTGATCTTGGGCACGTTGAGCAGGCCGGCCGAATCGCCAATCAGCATCGCCCCGGGCATTTCCAGCTTCGGCAACGACTGGTAACCGCCTTCTACAATCGCCCGGGCGCCGGCCGACAGGATCTCGCCGCCCGCCAGGAACTCGCGCATGCTCGGGTGATGCTTGAACTGCTGGAACGCCTCGAACGGCGTGAAATCCGGATCCTTGTAGTCCAGCGCGCAGACGAACCCGACGGCCACTCTATCCTTGTCCAGGTGGTATACGAAGCTGCCGCCGTAGATCTGGTTGGGCAGCGGCCAGCCGATGGTGTGCTGGATGTGGCCGGGCCTGACACGGCCCTCGGGCAGTTTCCAGAGTTCTTTCATGCCGATGCCGTAGGCCTGCGGGTCGCTGTCCGCGGCCAGGTCGAATTTCTTGATTGCGCGCTTGGTCAGATGCCCGCGTGCGCCCTCGCCCAGCACCGTGATCGGAGCCCGGATCTCGATGCCCTGGACGTAAGTATCCTTTTCGTTGCCTTCGCGATCCACGCCCATGTCGCCGATGATCACGCCTTGCACCGCACCGTTGCCGTCGTACGACAGATCGTCCGCTGCGAAACCGGGAAACAGGTCCACGCCAAGCGCCTCGGCCTTAGGTGCCAACCAGGCACACATGGCGCCCAGCGAAACGATGAAATTGCCGTGATTCTTCTGCTGCGGCGGAGTCGGAAGCTTGCGTGAAGCCTTCTTTGTCAAAAACACGAAGTCATCCGTAGTCGCCGGTACGCAAACCGGCGGCGGGTCGTCTCGCCAACCCTCGACCAGCCGGTCCAGCGGCTCGGGCTCGATGACCGCGCCGGAGAGGATATGCCCGCCGATTTCGGCAGCCTTCTCGATGACGCAGACATTGAGGTTCTCGTCGAGCTGCTTCAGTCGCATTGCACACGATAGCCCGGCCGGGCCGGCGCCTACGATGATGATGTCGTATTCCATGATTTCGCGTTCGGACATGCTCGAATTCGTTCGGGCTTGAATTGAATTCGAGTATACCGTCGATCCCGGCGAATTTCGTGCAGGCCCCGGCGAACGACCAACGCAAGCTCGCGCCTGTTCGGACCGATGATCGATTGATCGGCCACCGACCGTGGATTGGTTAAGGAACCTCTGAACAACTCTGCACGGGCGCGACGGCGCCTTTGCGGGCGGCTCCGGCTTGGCTTGGGGGAGCGCGGTTTGGTTGTTCCAAATAAGCGAGCCCAAACAAGCTGGAGACCCCGCAAAGGCCCGTCCCGTAGGGGTTTCGCCGGAATAGCCGCATCGCGCGCGTCGCGACCCTCGGCCGTAGCTATGGCTACTGGCACTCGGCTCGCACCGCACGGTCTGCGGCTTTTCCGACTGAAACGCGCTCCGCGCAGAGTTGTTCAGAGGCTCCTTAAAGCGATCTCACGTCGCGCCGCGAACCAGTTCGACGTAGGCGCGCGCGATCTCGCGCCAATCAAAATGGCTTACCCACTGCGCGGCCGCCTCGGCCAGTTCGCGTCGCGCTTGTGGATCTTCCAGCAGGCCGGCGACGACTTCGGCCATGGCTTCCGGCGCGTCGACGATGAGCAGGTGTTTTCCGTGCTCCACGTCGATTCCTTCCATACCCTTGTGCGTCGTCACCACCGGCACGCGCGCAGCGAAGTCGTCGAGGATCTTCATCCGGGTGCCGCCGCCCTGCCTCAGCGGGATCACCGCAATGTCGCCGCCCTTCAGATGGCCGGCCAGATCATCGACCGCACCGGCGAACACGACACCGGGCAAATTCTTTTCAGGCGGCTGCGGACCGAATGCGACCACGCTTGCCGGATGCCCGGCGCGCCGGAGCCTGGGCAGCAGTCCGTGGGCCAGTTCCTCCACCGCCTCGAGATTGGGTGGATAGGAATAGATTCCGTGATAGACGATCACCGCATGTTCGGCAGGAATGCCATAGGCCTCGCGCAGATCGACCGGCCGGGCATTCTCGAAGCGCTCCAGGTCGACGCCATGCGGCACGACATGCACCAGCGCATCGCGCACGCCGGCCGAAACCAGGTCGCGGCGATCGCGGTTGGAGACTGTGATGACCCGGTCGCAGGCGTTGGCCAGGTCGACCTCCAGCCGCTTGAGTCTCCGCCGGGCAGGTTCACCCAACTCCGGCACCTGGTCGGCAATCCGCTGGAATTCGATGTTGTGCTCCACCATCAGGCTACGCGTGCCGAACAGCCTCGAAGCCCACACGGCCGGGCGAGCGTAAGCGGGAAACTCGGCTTGCACGACCTCTACCGGGTGTCGTCGCATTAGCCACATCAACCGGAACTGCATGCCGCGGTCGACCCAGGGCAGGTACAGGAATGCATTGGAAAAAGGCACCCCGCGCGCCATGACGCGGATCATGCTGACTGCTCGCGGCCATCCGGCCAGACGCGGCCACAGCGGGAAACTTTGGTACTCGCGCTCGCCGCGCCGGTAGATCCAGTAACCGTCTCGCCGGTCGGTCAGCAGGATCACCTCAGCGACGTGGAACGAAAGCCCCCAGGCAGTGCGCTCGATTTTTACCGCGGCACCGTGATCGGTGGGGAAAACGTCGGCCCTGCTGAGCACCACCCAGCAGGCGCGCTCGACGTTGGGCTTCGGGCGGTCGACCATACGTCGCGAAAGCCTGTGCTGCCACGGCCGGCGAATTCGGTCGTATACCCACATGGACATATACTGCCGGAATGCGGCCACCATCCCGAGACGCGTGCCGGCCGATTCGGGCGGAGGTACTCCGAGCAGCGGACGACGCACGCCTCCGCCGTTGCGTTCGGCCAGTGCTTCAAGTTGCTCGACCAGGCTGCCGTATACCTCGTCGGCGTTGAATCGAGAAGCGGCCAGCCAGCGCGCGTTCTCGCCGCGGCGTGCAAGTTCGGCTCGGTCTTCGAAAATGCTCGCCAGAAGGGGCGGCAATTCTTCCGGTCGGCCGATCGTCCAGCCGCATTGGTAGCGCTCCACGAGCTGTGCAAGCGGCAGAAAGTCGTTGCAGATCACGGGGACGCCTGCGCACAGCGCATCGATCATTCGGAACGACTGGCTATAGCGGCGCTCGGTGTTGTCATCGCTCAGTTCCAGCGCCAGGTCGCACGCACCAAGACGCTGCAGATATTGCGCGTGCCCGGCCAGTCCGGCGCTCTCGCTGGCGTCGACCAGGCGCCAGGGGCCATCGCCGGGCAGAACATCGAGCCATGCCCTGGAGTCGCGCCAGGGCCAGTCCCGTCCGCCGTGAAACAGCATCAGCGCGCTTTGATGCTCGCTGACGCCGGCATCGCGACTCGAGCCCGCATCGGTTGCGCTTGCCTCTATCGTCCTCGCCGTGGTTCCAGCAACAGTTCCCGAAATCGGCACGACACGCACCGGCACGTTGTAGCGGCAATCGTGCCCGGCCAGAAGCATCCAGGGCAGCATCAGGTCACGCTGACGGCTGTTACCGGTCCAGACCTCGTCGCAGCGCGACAGCAGTTCGATCAGCTTGCCGGCTTCCTCGCCCAGACGTTCCCGGTCTTCGAACTGCCGCTCGAGCACGCGCGGCGCAACGTAGTCCAGCACCAGCGGCTGGGTCATACGCGGCGGAAGGTACTCGGCGAGCTCCCAGTAGCCGAGAATCACGACCGACTTCTCGTTCCGGGCCAGCCAGTCGGCCAGCACCTCCACGGATTGCAGGGGCAGGCAGTCGAACGAACCGGCAGGATTTCGACTGATCCGGGCAGAACCGCCCGGTGCCGGCCAGGCAAAGGTTACCGGTGTACCGCGGGCGCTCAGGGCCTTTGCCATCCGGGCATGCCGAACGGCCAGCCCGGTCGCCGGGACGTCGGGCGCGGGCGGCGGCAATTCGGAAAGAATGATTACGGGCTCGGCGGGCAACGGAAGATTTCGGTAGATGCGAAGCCGCCTATGCTACTGGAATCACTGCCCGCCGGCGCTCCGGGAGCGGCACGCACGAGTGGGAAAGACGCATTCGCAGGCACGGTCCCGATGGGTACGGTTGCCGGTCAACGTACCAGTGTCTATAGTTGCAGAAGTTTCGGACACCCAGGTTAGCCGGCCAAGATGATTGAAAAACTCGAACAACGCACTTTCCTGCTCGCGCTGGCCCTGGTTACGGTCGCGTTCGCGTTCCTGCTCAAGCCGTTCTTCGCGCCGCTTCTCTGGGCCTGCATCATCGCGGTGCTGTTTCACCCGGTCCAGGTGTGGCTGGAAAACAGATGGGGCAACCGGCCCAACCTGACTGCGCTGACAACGCTGACCGCCTGCGTTGTGCTGGTGGTGATTCCAGTGCTGCTGCTGCTGACCTCATTCGTTCAACAGGGCGTCATGATCTATCAGCAGATCGAGGCCAAGCAGATCCAGCCCGGCAAGTACATCGACCAGGTGCGAAATGCATTCCCTGCGGTTCAGGCGCTGTTCGACCGTCTCGACATCGACATGAGTGCGGTGCGCGAGCGCGCGGCCAGTGCTGCGGTAACCGCGAGCCAGTTCATCGCGCAGAACGCATTGGCGGTTGGCCAGGGCACTTTTTCGTTCGTGCTCAAGCTGGCGTTGATGCTCTACGTGACTTATTTCCTGCTGCGGGACGGACGTGCGCTGGTGGAAAAACTGGTCGCGGCCCTGCCGCTGGGGGACGAACGCGAACGTCTGCTGTTCCAGAAATTCGCCGAGGTCGCGCGCGCGACGGTCAAGGGCAACCTGGTCGTGGCCATGGTGCAAGGCGCCCTTGGCGGCCTTATCTTCTGGATCCTGGGCCTGCCCGCGCCGCTGCTGTGGGGCGTGGCGATGACGGTGCTTTCGCTTATCCCCGCCGTCGGTGCAGGATTGATCTGGCTGCCTGCAGCCATTTACCTTTACGCCGTTGGAGAATGGGTCTCGGCCACCATCCTGATCGTCTACGGCGTGGTCATTATCGGCCTGGCCGACAACATCCTGCGGCCCATCCTCGTCGGCCGCGACACCAAGCTTCCGGACTGGATGGTGCTGCTGTCGACGCTGGGCGGGCTGGCGCTGTTCGGCATCAACGGCTTCGTGGTCGGTCCGCTGATTGCCGTATTGTTCATCGCCTTCTGGCAGATCTTCGGTCGCGAATTCCGCGCCGAATCAAACGAAGAGCAAAGCGACAGCAGCGAGCCGCATCCGGGAACCCAGACCCCCGCCGAAGACGCCCGGGAAAACACGTGATCATGCGGCTTGCGGGCCTGTTGAGCGCGCTCGGCACACCCGCGAGCGGCGCGTTTATCTGGAAGGCATGACGCGGTTTCGGCCGGCATCCTTTGCACTGTAAAGCGCTCGGTCGACCCTTCGCATCAATTCGCTCGACGATTCGCCTCTACGCCGCAGCCCGGTGCCGATGCTGATCGTGACACGGGTCTCGTCATCGCCGTTCAGCGCAGCCACCCGCTTGCAGAACGACTCGGCGCACTGCTCGAGTTCGGCCTTCGAAGCATCCGCCATGATGACTGCAAATTCCTCACCACCGAGCCTGAAGATCTCTCCACGATCCTCACAATGCCGTTGCAGCAGGTCGGCGATTCCACGCAAGACCTTGTCGCCGATGTCATGGCCGAACTTGTCGTTGATGGTCTTGAAGTGGTCCAGGTCCATCAGCATCAAACCAAAAATCCCCGGGCCCTTCGCCGCGATCGATTTCTGGAACATTCGCCGGTTGCACAACCCGGTCAGGGAATCGTGGAAACTGAGGAATTCGAGCTCCTGCAGCATCGCGGCGCTGTGGCGGATCAGCGAAATCAGGCCCAGGGTAACGAGGAACATCCCGACCACCCTGCCGCTGTCCTCGCCGTAGACCGAAAGCCACATCGGCTGGCGAAGAAACTCGTCCATCAGATCGGCCGTCTGGGACATCAGCCAGATTCCCAGCCCGAGCGAGAGAAACCAATAAATGCGTTCCGGCAGGCGCTGGGTCTGTACCGCGATCAGGACGCTTCCAAGCAGCAGCCAGATCGCAAGTTCCGCCGCGCCTCCGAGGCTGACCAGGCGCGGATCCTCGAGGTTGGGCAACCAGTTCCAGTGCAGCCAGACTTCAACGGCAAGCAGGGTCGCAATCAACGATACAACAACCAGGCGGCGCTTCGGAAACCGTTCTGGTCCGGTGGTCTCAGGTACCTCGGGAAACACTGCGGTCATTTCCAACTCGGTTGAAGCCGCTTTATAGCAGGTTTTTTCCGGCAAATCGGACTGCAGGCGGCTGAAGTGGCACTCTGGTTCTGTGGTGTGGATCTGCGCGGTGATGCGTACCGGGAATGGTAAAGCCGTCCGACGCGTTTGTGGGTCGAATTGCGCAGGCGCCGACCACCGCATCTTCATGACTGCACCTATTTTAGCCCGGAACGTCCTGACCCGGTCCTGCCGTACGACAACCTTGGGTTAAAGTGCCGATTAGCCCGACGGTCCCGGCACGTACCGCGAAAAATCGCATGATGAAACTAGTCACCAACCGGCGCTTCGGCCCGTTTTTCGCGGTCCAGGCGCTGGGCGCGCTCAACGACAATATTTTCCGCAACGCGCTCGCAACACTGATCGTGTTCGGCATCGGCGTCGAAGCCGGCTGGGACGCCAGCGGGCTGGTGAACCTGGCCGCTCTGCTGTTCATCCTGCCTTATTTCCTGTTTTCAGCCGTTTTCGGTCAACTGGCCGACCGGTTCGAAAAATCGCGCATGATCCGGCTGATCAAGCTCTTCGAAATCGTCATCTGCCTGTTCGCGGGCATCGCGCTGTACCTGGGCGACATCGTTGCGCTGATGTCGGTCGTGTTCCTGCTCGGATTCCAGTCCACGCTGTTCGGACCGATCAAGTATTCGATCATCCCGCAGTTGCTCGAAAAGCAGCAGTTGACCGGCGGCAACGGCCTGGTCGCGGCCGGCACCTACATTGCCATCCTGGGTGGCACGATAATCGGACCGCTCGTGGCCGGCGTACCGCTGACCTGGCCCTGGATGGTGCTCGCGGCCACGCTGACAGTTGCTATCGCCGGTTACCTGGCCGCGCTGGGCGTCCCGCGCGTCGCTGTCGGCGATGACCAACTGACGCTGAACCTCAATCCGGTCACGGCCTCCTGGGCCAATCTCAAGTTGATCGGTCGAGACCGAAGCCTGCTGCACGGCGTGCTGGGCATCTCGTGGTTCTGGTTCTACGGAACGGTTTTTCTGGTTCAGATTCCAGCCTGGACCCAGGGCGTTCTGGGCGGCAACGAATCCACGCTGGCCGGCCTGCTGGCGCTTTTCATAATCGGCATTTCCACCGGCGCGCTGCTGTGCGAGAAGCTCTCGCGCGGCAATGTCGAAATAGGCCTTGTTCCGGTAGGCGCCGTCGGCATGACGCTGTTCGGGCTCGATCTGATGTTCGCCAGCCCGGCACGGCCACTGGTGGACGCCGGCATAGGCGATCTTCTTGCAATGGACGGAAGCTGGCGGATCGTGGCCGACCTGCTGCTGATCGGCGTCAGCGGCGGCCTGTTCATCGTGCCCCTGTATGCGCTGATCCAGAGCCTTTCCGACAATGCCGAGCGAGCCCGGGTGATCGCCGGCATGAATATCCTCAATGCGCTGTTCATGGTGCTGGCCAGCGTTTTGGCCATCGTACTGTTGAGCGTGCTCGGATTTTCCATTCCCCAGCTGTTCGGCATCGTTGCCGTGATCAACCTGGTGGTAGCCGCATACGTCTTCACGCTGGTGCCCGCATTCGTGATCAGGTTCTTGATGTGGCTGCTCAGCCGGCTGATCTACCGCGTCCGGGTAACCGGCCACAGCGCGGACCGGCTCCCCGAAACGGGACCGGCGCTGATCGTATGCAACCATCTCAGCTACATGGATCCACTGATCGTCGGAGGGAGTTTGCAGCGCCCGATCCGCTTCGTGATGACCCACAAGATCTACAACATCCGCGGCCTTCGATGGCTTTTTCGGTTGGGGGGCGCCATTCCGGTCGCCCCATTGAAAGTGGATCCGGAATGCCTGCAGCGCGCATTCGACAGCGTCGACGAGGCGCTGGCCGCCGGCGAACTCGTCGGAATCTTTCCTGAGGGGGGACTGAGCCCGGACGGCAATGTCCAGCCGTTTCGCTCCGGCATTACCGAAATCCTTGAGCGACGACCGGTGCCCGTGATCCCGATGGCCATCGAAGGCCTGTGGGGCGGCGTTTTCAGCCGCGCGCCGGGGCGCTGGCGGCGCCGCGAACGCGGCTTCTTCAGCCGCGTACAGCTCAAGATCCTGAAGCCCGTGCCGGCCGGCCGGGCCGACCGCAAACAGCTTGAGCATGCCGTGCGCAGCACCTACAAGGAATTGCGGGTGGTGAAAGGTGAAAGGTGAAAGGGCTGTTCGTACGAAGTCCCAACACTGTCAGTGGGCCCGCGGTCTGTCGGCGAACGCACCAGCAACTCTGCCTGCATTTATTTTCTCCACGATGCCGCGCCTTTGCGGGATGACGCTTTTCCCCTTTCACCTTTCACCCTTCACCTCTCCCTTCATGACTTGCGCGCGAACACGTACATCCGTTCGGATTCGAAATCGTAAGGCGTGCCTTCCAGATCGCCGTCTATGGCCTCCAGCTCGAGTCCCGCCGATTCGATCAGCCGCGCGATTTCGCCCGCCGACCAGACCCGGTGCGAGAACGTCGCGCGATCGGCGCGATTGCCCCGAACGAGAATCCACTCGTTGTCCAGCCGGGTATTGTGATCGACCAGCACCGGCCGTTCGATCAGCAGGCTGCCGTCGGCGTGCTCGGTCAGGTGGACCGGCTCCAGCGTGCGGCACAGTGTCTCCAGCCCGAGCAGGTCGAGCACCAGCACACCGCCGGGCTTGAGGCTTTCAACGATGTTGTCGAGCACCCGATCGTGGTCGGCTTCATCCTCGAAGTAACCGAACGATGTCCACATCACGAAGATCGCGTCGAAGGGCCCGGCATCGCCAAAATCGCGCATGTCCTGGCACCGGATGTCGATTTCCAGCTGTCCGACTCGCGCGCGCCGTCGCAACTCGTCCAGAAGCTGATCGCTGGTGTCCATCGCGGTCACATCCAGTCCAGCCCGCGCCAGCGGCAGCGCATGGCGCCCCGGTCCGCAGCCGAGATCCAGCACCGCGCCCTCTTTCAATCCTATGCGTGTCAGCAGGGTGGGCACTTGTTCGGCCGCCTCGCTAAACTGCTCGTCTCCGAACATAAGCGATCCGAACTTGCGCCAGAAATCTTCATCGGTATACCAGTCAGTCATGATCATTGCCCTGGGCGGCCTGCTGCTGGCGGCCGGCGGTTGCGCCACGCTGGGCTGGTACGGACAGGCCGCGCGTGGTCAGATGGAATTGCTGCTCAAGCGCAAGGATATTGAAAAACTGCTCGCTTCGCCGGAAATGTCCGAAGAAAAGCGGCAGAAACTCGAGCTGGTGCTGGAATTGCGGTACTTCGCAGCCGAGGAACTGGGATTGCCCGACAACGGCAGCTACACCGGTTTCGTCAAGCTCGAACGCGATGCCGTGGTTTACAACGTGATCGCCGCGCCGGAATTCAGCGTGGCATCCAAGACCTGGTGCTACCCGCTGGTCGGTTGCCTGGCCTATCGCGGCTATTTCGACCGGAACGCCGCCGAGCGCCACGCCCGGGCACTCGCCGAGCAGGGCTTCGATACGCTTGTATCGCCAGTGGCAGCCTATTCCACGCTGGGTCGGTTCAACGATCCCGTGACCAGCCCGATGCTCGAGTTCAGCAACCTGCGGCTGGCCGGGCTGCTGTTTCACGAACTGGCCCACCAGCGGGTGTTCGTCAAGGGCGAGACCGAATTCAACGAAGCCTATGCCACTGCGGTCGAGCGCGCCGGCGTCCGCCGCTGGCTGAAGCACAATGGGGCCGGAACATCGCTGCAGGCGTGGGAGAGATCGCAACGCCTGGAGGCTCAGTTCACGCGGCTGCTGCTTCAAACCCGCGCCGATCTCGAAGCGGTGTATGCCGCCAGCCTGCCGATCCCGGAAACGCGCGAGGCCAAGCAAGCACTGTTCGAGGCTCTCCGGGTTCGCTACGCCGAATTCAGGCAAGCGACCGGCGACAAGCGCTTCGATACATGGATGGCACAGGATCTGAACAACGCGCATCTTGCGCTGCTGGCCACCTACGAGGCCGGGACCGACGCGTTCGTCGATCTTCTGGCAGAATATGACGGCGATTTCGAGCGCTTCCACCAGGCCGTTGAACGGCTGGCCGCGGCCGGTCGAGACGTGCGCGCCGACTTTTTGAACCGATGACGGACTAGTACCGTGACCCATAGATTTCGATACAACCAGCGCGTCTTGCATCCGACCGCTCGGCGACTCGCTGGGCGTACCGAAATCTATGGGTCACGGTATTAACAACTGCCGTGAGCCTTCCTAAGCACCTTTTCCGTTCCCGCCGGCTCGCCCGTGTCGGGCAAATATCGGTGCTGCTGGCCGGCACGCTGGCAGTGTTCGCCTCCCACACGATGGCCCAGCAGACCAGCGGCGAATCTGTGGCGCCGGTAATGCAGTGTCAACAGCCGGGCACGATTCCAGACCGGGGCCAGATCCAGCGCTCGGCCAGTCTTCCGATGGATATCCGCGCCGACGACATGAAGGCACCGGGCAACGCGCCCATGCGCTTCAGCGAGAACGTCAGGCTGGTCTACGGCGACCAGA
>DATFJJ010000336.1:0-5398 GCA_035269245.1 Wenzhouxiangellaceae bacterium
CTGCACGCGACCGGTCACGACCGCCGCAGCCAGTCCGCGCGAGGCGTCGCCGATCACGACTACCGGCGGATCAGCGTCCAGATTACCGTCGGGCTCGGCACGCAGCCACACTGCGGCATCCGCCTGTCCTGTCCGAACCAACGCTTCCAGATCTCCGACGTCCAACGGGCCGCTGCCCGATGCGTCGGGCACCGCCACGATTCCGTCCAGTTTCACTATTGACCCCGCAATCCGTCCGGTCAGCGGCGTGCCGGCCTGGTCCAGCACGGCCACGCGCATTTCCAGATCGCTTTCGCCGGCGCCGGAAAACACCTCGGCGAACACCAGAAACATCAGCGGCGGCAGCACGAACGCCAACACCAGCGCGCCGCGGTCGCGCAGCAGGGCAAGCCACATCACCCGGGCGACGGTACCGATCATGCAACCCGCTCCGGGTCGCGGCCATAGAGATGTTTCCACAGGGAATCGAGACCGGGGCGGCGCACGCGAAGCTCCGTTATCGGCGCATCGGTCGGCAGCCGTGACTGGAGGTCCCAGGCCGGCTGCTCATCGACCAGGCCGCCCCAGTGCCGAGCTGCACGGTCGCTGCTTTCGAGACCGAGCTCGCCAAGACTTGCAGCAAGTTCGGTCCCTGGCGAATCAGCCAGCGAAACACGACAGTCGCGGCGCGCGCCGAAGAATTCCCGGATCAGCCCCGAAGGCGCGCCGGTGGCCGCGATCCGGCCCTCGGACAGGAACGCAACGCTGTCGGCCAGAATCTCGAGCTGGGTCAGGTCGTGACTGGTCATGAGCACGGCCAGCCCATTCCCGGACAGTCGGGTCAACAGACTTTCGATCGCCTCGCGGGCCGGCGGGTCGATACCCACCGTAGGCTCGTCGAGAATCAGCAGGCGCGGTGAGTGGGTCATGGCGCAGCCGATGTTCACGCGCCGCTGCCAGCCGCCCGAAAGCCGGCCGGCCGGTCGCGCGGCCACGGCCCGCAGGTCGCAGACTTCGATGGTTTCGGCCACCGCCGGGCCCAGCGCCTTTTTGTCGACACCGGCCAGGCGAGCGAACGCCGCCAGGTTCTCGCTTACCGTCAGGTGCGGATAAAGCGCAATCTGCTGCGGAACAAGCCCCGTAGCCGCGCGGGCTTCAGCATTCTTGAGCGGATTTTTTCCGGCCACCAGCACACGCCCCGAGTCGGGCTTCAGGCGACCGCAGATGCAGCGGATCAGGGTCGACTTGCCGGCGCCGTTGGGGCCCAGAAGCGCCAGGATGCGACCCGGGCTCAGGTCAAGGTTGATATCGTGCAAGACCGGCTTGTCGCGGTAGGCAAACGCGATCGATTCGATCTCCAGGATCGCTTCGTTACCAGCCTGGCTCATGGAAGCGGAACTTTAAAAGAGACGCTGGAACAACGAAAGCACGTAGGCGCGCAAAAGGCTCTGGTCGAGCCCGAGGTGCGCGAGCTGATCGTCGGCCAGGGCCAATTGGCGCTGCAGTCGTTCGCGCAGCGCGCTTTCACCGAGCTGATGCACCGAGCCGGCCTTCTCGACGTCGGCGCCGCAATCCTTGCCCGAGTTCCTGCTGTGCTTGCGGCAGTCCAGCAGATCGTCTGCGCTCTGAAACGCCTGGCCGACGTGGCCGGCATAACGGTTCAATGCGTCGAGCCGCTCAGGCGGAAGATCTACTATCATCCCGCCGCCGACCACGGCAAGTTCGAACAGCACGCCGGTCTTTTGCTGGTTGATGCGCTCCAGACCGTCGCTGTCCAAGCCGCCCTTGCGTTCGACGAGGTCGCGCGACTGGCCCGAAACCAGACCCGCCGTGCCGACGGCCTGGCTGACCCGGGCAACCAATTGGCAGCGGATCGATTCCGCCAACGTCGAACTCGATGCGATCACTCCAAAGGCCTGATTGAGCAACGCAATCGCCGCCAGCGTCGTGGTGGCTTCGCCGAACTGGATATGCGCGGCCGGCTGACCGCGACGCATCCGCGCATTGTCCATGCACGGCAGGTCGTCGAGCATCAGCGAAGCGCAATGAACGAGTTCCAGAGCGCAGCCGAAATCGATCAAAGGGCGCGGGTCGCGACCAAAATCCAGTGCGGTCAGCAGGGCAAGAAGCGGCCGGACCCGCTTCCCCGGGGTGAGCAGGCTGTAGCGCATTGCCTCGACCAGCGTCGGGCAAGCGTCTTCATCGACGCGGATGTGTTCCTCGAGTCGAGTATTCACCCGCTCGCGCCAGAGGCGGATCGTGCGCGCGGCGGGCTCGGAAGATGCATTGCGCTGTTTCTCGGCGACCGAAGCGACATCGACTATCGCGGCCATCAAAGGGCTCCCTGCTGGTGGATTTCTTCCCGCCAATTCAAACTCCGCAATGGACGGTACGAATTCGCTCTCGGTGGCGGTTTGTCGACCGGCACTATACGCTGCCTCATTGTGAATCTCACGTGAACCCCGACACTTCAGACAATAGCTCACAATACCCCCATGAGCTCCGATTCACCAGACCTGCTGCTGGCCGGCGGCGGCCTTGCCAATTGCCTCGTGGCGCTCCGCGTGGCCGAAAGGCAACCGGAAAGCCGCATCGCCATCGTCGAGGCCGGACCGGCCGTCGGGGGAAACCACACGTGGTCGTTCCACGACGGCGACCTGGCGCCAGCCCAGCATGCCTTCCTCGAACCGCTGGTGAAACATGCCTGGTCTCGCCAGCAAGTACGCTTTCCACGGCTGCTGCGCGAATTGCAGGCCGGATATTTCAGCATCACCTCGGATGCTCTCCGCAGACACGTGGCCGATCAGCCGGGGATCGAAATTCATACCGACACCCCGGTCATTGCAATCGGGCCTGAATTTGTCAAGACCGCTACCGGCCACGGTCTTTCCGCGACCGCAGTGCTGGACGGACGTGGTCCCGAAAGCGCTGACGGCATGGTGCTGGGTTTCCAGAAATTTCTCGGACGCGAGATCCGCACCCTCGCGCCCCACGGCGTCGCATGCCCGGTGATCATGGACGCCACGGTCTCGCAGGCCGACGGCTATCGCTTCATCTACCTGCTGCCATTCGACGAGACCACGCTGCTTATAGAAGACACGCGTTACAGCGACGGTGCCGAACTGTCGGATGATGAGCTGACATCGGCCATAGACGACTACGCCGCCGATCACGGCTGGGATATCGAGCAGACCCTCCGAACCGAGCGCGGCGTGCTCCCGATTCTCATGGCCGGCGACTTCGACCGCTTCTGGCCGGCGGCCGACCCGGTCGCGCGCGCCGGCCTGCGGGCCGGGCTGTTTCACCCGACCACCGGGTATTCGCTTCCCCAGGCGATGGCGCTGGCCGATGCCGTCGCCGCGAACTGGCCGATGGACGGCCCGACGCTGGCCGCGTTCACTCGACGCTTCAGCGAGAAATTCTGGGCGCAAACACGGTTCTTCCGACTGCTCAATCGGATGCTGTTTCGGGCCGGCCATCCGGACCAGCGCTACAAGGTGCTGGAACGCTTTTATGGGCTCTCGGAAGACATCATCACGAATTTTTACGCCGCTGAACTCACACTTGCGCAGAAAGCGCGCATCCTGATCGGCAAACCGCCGGTTCCGGTCACCGAGGCGATCCCGCTGGTGCGCGAAGATTCGTTCATGCGAAGAGAGACAAAATGACAACCAGCAAACGCGCCGCCGTCATCGGCTCGGGATTCGGCGGACTCAGCCTCGCGATCCGGCTCCAGGCCGCAGGTTTCGACACGACCATACTTGAAAAGCGCGACAAGCCGGGCGGGCGGGCTTACGTCTACGAGGACAAGGGCTTCATCTTCGACGGCGGCCCGACGGTGATCACCGACCCTTCTGCGCTGGAGGCGCTGTTTACCATCGCCGGCAAGGAAATGAAAGACTACGTCGAACTGATGCCGGTTGATCCCATGTACCGGCTGTGCTGGGAAGACGGCGACGTGTTCGACTACACCAACGACGCCGACCGGCTCGAAGAGCAGATCCGCAAGCGCAACCCGGCCGACGTCGACGGCTATCGCCGCTTCCTGGACTATTCCCGCGCGGTGTTCGAGAAAGGTTATCTCGAGCTCGGCCACGTGCCCTTTCTGAACTTCGGCTCGATGATCAAGGTCGCCCCGGCGCTGATGAAACTCAGGGCCTATCGAAACGTTTATGCCCAGGTGTCGAAATTCATACAGGACGAACACCTGCGCCAGGCGTTCTCGTTTCACCCGCTGTTGGTCGGCGGCAACCCGTTCAAGACATCGTCGATCTACGCCCTGATTCACGCGCTGGAACGCGAGTGGGGCGTATGGTTCGCGCGCGGCGGCACCGGCGCGCTGGTGCGCGGCCTGGTGAAATTGTTCGAAGATCTGGGCGGCACCCTCCGGCTCGACAGCGAAGTGGCCGAGATGCGGACCGCCAACGGCCGCATCACCGGACTTGCGACCAAGGACGGCTACTCGGCCGATTTCGACACCGTCGCCAGCAACGCCGACGTGCTGCACACTTACGGCAAGCTGCTGGGCCATACCGAGCGCGGCCGAAAGCAGGCGAAAGTGCTCGAGAAACGCAACTGGAGCATGTCGCTGTTCGTGATCTACTTCGGCCTCAAGCGCGTGCACCCGAATCTGAAGCATCACATGGTGCTGTTCGGCCCCCGCTACCGCGAACTGATCGACGATATCTTCAACGCGCCGCAATTGTCCGAGGACTTTTCCCTGTACCTGCACGCCCCGACGCTGACCGACCCGTCGTTGGCCCCGGAAGGCTGCAGCGCTTACTATGTGCTCTCACCGGTGCCGCACCTGGGCACCGCAGACATCGACTGGGACGAGGTGGGTCCGAAATACACCGACCGCATCCTCGATTACCTGGAGCAACATCACATTCCCGGCCTGAAGGAAGACCTGGTCACCTGCCGCACGCTGCATCCGTTCGGGTTCCGCGACGAATTGAACTCGCACCTGGGCTCGGCGTTCTCGGTCGAGCCGGTGCTGACCCAGTCGGCCTGGTTCAGGCCGCACAACCGCGACCCCAAGATTCCCAACCTCTACCTGGTCGGTGCCGGCACGCATCCGGGCGCAGGCATTCCCGGGGTGGTCGGATCGGCGCGCGCCACCGCCGGCCTGATGCTGGAGGACTTCGGCATGCCCGTCCCGGCGCGCTGACCATGCTTCAGGCACGCTGACTCCATGGAAACGATGCTCGAACAACAGGCCCGGGCCACCATTGACCGCGGCTCGAAGAGCTTCGCCGCCGCAGCACGGTTGTTCAAGCCCGCAACGCGCCGCGATGTGATGCTTCTCTACACTTGGTGTCGCCACTGCGACGACTTGACCGACGGCCAGGAGTTGGGCCGCGGCCGCCTTCAGACCGCGACCGCGGAGGCACTGAAACGTCTGCGGGCCGACTCGCTT
>DATFJJ010000337.1:0-3300 GCA_035269245.1 Wenzhouxiangellaceae bacterium
GTCGAGAACCGCTACGTCGGCATCAAGTCGCGCGGGGTCTACGAAACGCCCGGCGGCACCATTCTGCACGCCGCGCTGCGAGACCTCGAAGGCATCGCGATGGATCGCGAGGTGCGGCGACTGCGCGACATGCTCTCGCCCTGCTTTTCCGAGATCATCTACAACGGTTTCTGGTTCTCGCCCGAGATGGACTTCATCGAGGCCGCGTTCCAAAAGTCCTCCGAGCTTATCGACGGCGAGGTCCGCCTCGGCCTGTTCAAGGGCAACGTCCTGATGGAGGGCCGCTCCAGCCCGAGCTCTCTCTACGACCAGGACCTGAGCTCCATGGACATCGCAGGTGGCTACGATCAGCAGGACGCGCGCGGCTTCATCCGCGTCAACGCGCTGAGGTTGACTGCGCATCGGCTCATCGTGGAGCAGGTCGAGGAGGAATGATGGGTGCTCGACGCCTGTACCGGTTTCGGACAACCGGCCTGCGGATCGAGACCTCCTTTGCGCACGATCAGAGACGAGTCAGGGCGAAGCTCAGCAGCCAGCGACGCCCGCGCTCGATCCTGGACACCTCGTGCCGGTAAAGGTCCGGGCGGAAAAAAATGATTCGCCCGAACAGGTTGAAGATATTTCGTTCACAGCGGAATTCGCCGCCCGATTCGGGCTTGATCAGCACGCAGTTGAGCTTGTACAACCGGCCCTCGGAGACCATGTCGACGTGCGGGACAATGGCGTGGCCCGCCGGATAGCGGACCAGGTAGATACTCAAGCGCCTGGACTGGAATAGAACCCGGTTTTTGACCTTTTCCTGCATATCGAGCCTGTAAGCAATAACCCCTCTATTGTCGGCGACGTGTTCGCAGATTTAAAGCAGGCGGCATGCGGGTTTAAACCAGCTTAGAAGAACACCAGACAGCGCGTCTCCAGGCTCTCGCGCGGGGCAGCGTCCGGGGGCGCGTGCGGGTCCTTGCACGACGAGTGCGGCGTGAAGCGCGTGCGCCCGTCCAGCGCCGAGTCGTAGGTTTTGAACAGCAGAACCTCGTCGCGATCCATACGCGGGTAGTAGTACCAGCGTTGGTCCGGATCGTGCAGCGCGACCTGGAGTTCACCGGTGCGATCTTCTCCGCGCCGCTCGACGGGCACTAGATCGCCGTCGCGCACCGTGCGCGCGTCGCAGAGCACCAGCGGATGGTCCAGGACCGGCTCGCCGATAGGGCGCCATGCATTGATGATCGCGAAGCGCCGCTGCTCGAGTTGTCGCAGGGCCTCCGGCGAATCGCTGAAAAAGTCGGCCAGCCGCCGATGCCCCGAGGCATGGGTGTAATCGTTGTGCACGATGTTGGCAGGATCGCGAGCACCGTGTTCGCGCTGCTTGGCGGCGGAGGAACTTCGCCGGGTGTCGTCGAAGACCTCGACGCGCTGCGCACCCGTAACGTGCTTCAACAGATCGATCATCTCGGCGTGATAGGTCGCGCGCAATGCCTCGTCGTCATAAAAATCGCCCACGGCACTCTTGTGCGGCACCAGCATGAAGCCTTCGGCGTCGAGGCTCGTCTCCGGCAGCTGCTCCCGGGCATTGTGAATCTCGACCTCGTGGGCACGATAGTTGCCCAGGTGCTCGGTCTTGTCCCCGCCGCCCTTCGAAGGCACGTAGACCAGCGGCGCCGACAGATCGGCCAGGAACTTGAGCTCCGCTCTCAGCGACTCTCGCGAAACGTGGTTCATCGTCTGCTCCCCGGGATTGCGACTGCGTGAACTTTCAATGCCATCGATTTCACGCAATGGCTCCGTGTCCGTCGGACAACGATGCCAGTTTGGAGTTCGTCGTGAGCTCGGACCGGCCGGACTCAGGACAAGGCCTGCTGTCATCGTGCCGAAAGATCTAGTCGTGATCGTGCGACAGGCTGCGGGTTTCGCCTGGCGTCTGGAAGAAGTCACGGCCTGTCCGAATCAGCTCGCGCGGCACTTCGACCGGCACATGTACGCCGACCGAGTCTTCTGCGTTGATGACTTCATCGAGGATCTCCCGGCCGGTCTTGTCGAAGTAGAACCAGTAAGGCGGCATTGCGAGATCCGTCCGGCGTGCCTTCCAGTGGTCTTCGTACGGCGCGAAATGGAGCATCTGCGGATCGGCGTCGCCCATGTGCATCACGGTGTCGTCGCCTGCCGATATCCGGAAGACGTAATTCTGGACGACGGCCCGTTCTTCTGCCGGCCAGCCGGCGTGCGGGATCCGGACGACTTCGAGGGTCAAGCCGCCCTCGTCGATGCGGATCGGGTCATCGCCGTACTCCAGGTTTATTTCGGTGATTCGTTCGCGGATCGCATCCGGAATATCACCCAGCGCGTCCATCATGGCCACGGCCTGGCCCGGCGCATAAAGTCGCACCTCGGGATGATCTGTCATGTAGGCCCGCATGACGTCGGCCGCGAAATGATCGGCATGGGCATGACTGACGACGATTGCATCCACGCCCTGGAACACGCCATTGCCGGCCAGCATGTCGGACCGGATGGGCTCGGGCACCTGGCGATAGATATCGAAGGTCTCGGCGTAAAAGGGATCGAACAGCAGCTTTTGGTCGCCGGAAACCACCATCACCGCCTCGTTGGCCAGATAGGTCGCCTCTCCCGGCTCAGGGTGGGCAAGAGCCGGAGCCGTGGCTGCTGAAAAACCAAGCGCGAACAGGATGAACAATCGGGTCATGACGAGGGCCTTCGAATCGGATCTGTCTCCAGGTGCGATAGTTCTAACACATCCGCCGAGTCGGGCTCGGTGAGAACATTACCCGGTCGCGAGAGAACTTCGCGACGGGAATGCCGGTTGCATCCGGAAATGCCAACGACCGTGTCGATGGTTTTTACATTCAATCTTGATCTGCTGTATAACGGCAATTCGCTTTTTCCGGGCAGACATCCATGACAGCATGCATCGTTCGTCATCCGCCCGAATCCATGGCAACCACGCTTCGGAGGCTCGCCGAACGCGCCGAGAACAAGCCGGCGCCCGACGTTTACGGCGACGGTGCGCTGATCGAAGATTTCGAAGACGCGATCGCGACCATGCTGGGCAAGCCCGCGGCCCTGTTCCTGCCCAGCGGCACGCTGGCACAATCGCTGGCGCTGAGAATCCACTGCGACAAGCGCAACAAGACCACCGTCGGCCTGCATCCGACGTCGCACCTGGTACTGCACGAGCAGGACGGCTACCGGAAACTCTGGGGACTCGACGGGCAACTGCTGGGTCATCCCGACAGGGTTCTGACGTACGCCGATCTACAGGCGCAGGCGCCGGACGAACTGGCCGCA
>DATFJJ010000338.1:0-2544 GCA_035269245.1 Wenzhouxiangellaceae bacterium
CCGTCCTCGCCCAGGGCCCGGCCGCCGAACGCGATCACGCGGCCGCGACGGTCATGGATGGGGAACATGATCCGGTTGCGGAACCGGTCGATAAGGTTGTTGTTGCGCGCTCGCGACGACAGGCCGGCCTGCTCCAGCGCCGGGGGCTTGAATCCCTGTTCCAGCAGGCGATCGGTGAGCGCAGACCATTCATCCGGGGCCAGGCCGATACCGAATTCATCGATGGTGCGGTCATCGAAGCCGCGTTGTTCGAGGTATGCGCCGGCGGCGCCGGATTTTCGAAGGCGATTGCGGAAGAAGTTCTGGGCCGCGTCCAGCGCCGCGTAAAGTGCCTCCCGCTCCCGCTTTTCGGCCGGATCCGGGCCCGTAGTGCCTTCGGTGCGCGGAACTTCCAGCCCGGCGTTCGACGCCAGCTCTTCGATGGCGGCGGGAAACTCCAGCCCGTCGTACTGCATCACGAAGCCGATGGCGGTGCCGTGCGCGCCGCACCCGAAGCAATGGTAGAACTGCTTCTGCGGGCTCACGTAGAACGACGGCGTTTTCTCGTCGTGGAACGGGCAGCAGGCCCTGAACTCGTGCCCGGCCGGCTTCAACGGCACGCGCTGTCCGACCACATCGGCGATATCGATGCGCTCGAGCAGGGTTTCGATAAAGGATTCGGGAATCAGTCCGGACATTGCCGGCAGTTTAGCGAGTGCGGGTGTCGAATAGAAGATGCAGGGGCGCCGCCGGCACGCGTGGCAGCCGAGAGCAGCCAAAAGCTGAAAAAGTCCAAATCAGGACACGAAGAGCACGAAGGAGGCACGAAGAAAACCTTCCTGTTCGAAAACTTCGTGCTCTTCGTATATCGCTTTTTCAGGTAGAGGGGGAATTCAGGGTATTTCGCTGTGGCGCATGCCTCGCGCAAGCAAATGTACGATCCTGAACAGGGCGCTGGTCTTCAGCCGAGCTTGGCGCGCACCGCGGCCGAGACCTGCTTCATGTCGGCCCGGCCCTGGACCTTCGGCTTGAGTTGGCCCATCACCTTGCCCATGTCGGCCATCGATTCGGCACCGGTCGCGGCGATCGCCGCAACGATCATTGCTTCCAGTTCTTCGTCGGTCAGCTGCTCGGGCAGGAAATCGGACAGGATGTCAATCTCGGCCTGTTCGGCCTCGGCCAGTTCGGGCCGGCCGCCGGCGCTGTATTGCTCGATCGACTCGCGGCGCTGTTTGATCTGCTTGTCGATGACGGCGAGCACTTCGGCATCGTCGAGCTCGATGCGCTCGTCGATCTCCTTTTGCTTGATCGCCGCGGTAAGCATGCGCAAGACCTTCAGGCGTGCCTTCTCGCCGCCTTTCATGGCCTGCTTGACCTGGTCGTTGATTTGCTGTTTCAGATTCACGGCTGGAAGGGTCCAAGAGTTGTAATGAGAAACGCCCGAAAAAGCGTGACATGCAAAAAGCTTATGCCGGCATTTTCGGGCGTGCTGCTACATCTGTCGAGAGCGTAGCCTGGGGCGAAAAGAAAAGAGACGCCTCAGTGGCTGTTTATTGAGAGCGAGGCGGTTCCGGGTCGTGAAGGCGGGGTGTCTTACGACCGAGCGAACCGCAGGCGTACATGTAGTACGTCGAGGATTCGCGACGGAGTAAGATGCCCCGGATTCGCGGCCCGGGGCCGTCGCAGCCTCAATAAAGGCGCTTGCGATTCGTGACGTCCCGGGACAACTTCCGCAGATGGCGCTTTACCGCCGCGGCCTTCTTGCGCTTGCGTTCCTGGGTCGGCTTCTCGTAGAACTCGCGACGACGAGTTTCGGAGACGACGCCGGCCTTTTCGCAGGAGCGTTTGAAGCGGCGGAGTGCAAATTCAAACGGTTCGTTTTCCTTGACCTTCACATTCGGCATGCTGAATCACTTACCTTCAAAAATGGGTGAGTCGGACATTATATCGCGGTAAGCTACGCGAATGCAAACAAGTTCCTTCTCGCCGTCCCACGCCGAATCCGGAGCCGAGACGGTCATGGGCATCGAAACCTCCTGCGACGAGACCGCGGTGGCAGTTTACCGGCACGGTGCGGGCATTATCGCCGAGGCGGTTTACACTCAGCTCGACCACGCGCGCTACGGCGGCGTGGTGCCGGAACTGGCCTCGCGCGACCACGTGCGCAAGCTTGCCCCGATGATCCGCCAGGTGCTCGACCAGGCCGGGATCGGTCCCGAGGCGCTGGACGTGGTGGCCTACACCGCCGGTCCCGGCTTGGCCGGCGCGCTGCTGGTCGGCGCCTCGGTGGCCGAGGCCTATGCCGCGGCCATCGATCGTCCGGCCGTGGGTGTGCACCACATGGAAGGGCATCTGCTGTCGCCGCTGCTGGAGGACAACCCGCCCGAATTCCCGTTCGTCGCGCTGCTGGTCTCCGGCGGCCATACCATGCTGGTGGAAGTCGCCGAGCCCGGCAGCTACCGGCTGCTGGGCGAGACCCTCGACGACGCCGCCGGCGAAGCCTTCGACAAGACCGCCCGGCTGCTGGGTCTTTCCTATCCCGGCGGGCCCGAAGTGGCCAGGCTG
>DATFJJ010000339.1:0-3781 GCA_035269245.1 Wenzhouxiangellaceae bacterium
CGACAACCAGGGGCAAGCTCCAACAATGTCGCCCCGGCCTTGAGCCGGGGTCCAGTGGCTTTCTCGGCGGGTAATGACACGGCGCGAGAACGCTACTCAGACACGACGCTAGTCAGGTAAGTTTTAAGTTTCAAGTTTTAAGTTGAAATCAAAAAGGCGGCTGCCCCCGGCCGGGTGCAAGAGCCCGGCCTACAACCCCCACCAGGCCAGCACATGGGCCTTCATGAGTTCCTCGCGATGCGGCTCCACCATTTCTCGCGTCGCTTCGGGCACGCTCGCCTGAAACGCGGTCGAGGCAGTCGGGTTGGCCGCGATGGCCGCCACGGCTACGCTTTCGCCGATAGCGCGGTACACCTGGTCGCGTACCCAGTTGTATTCCTGCAGCGAGAAATCGTGGTCGTTGATGGCTTCGACCTGCGCGCGCTTGGCGTCGACAAGCAGGTCGGCCAGATCGCCGTAGGCACCCATCATGTCGCTGATGCCGGCCTGCCCTCCGCGTTCGTCGATTTCCTGTTCCAGGGCCTCGTACTTGGATTGAAGCTCTTCCAGCCTTCCCTCCAGCTCGGTACGCATCTGGCGCTGGGCGGCCAGGAAGCGCTGGAACGCATCCTCGCTCAGTTCGCCGTCGGCGGGCGGTGCATATGAAGCGCGATTCTCGATGGAGTCGTTGAGCTCTTCGAACTGCGGAGCAAGCTTTGCCACGCCTTGTACGGCATCTATGCCGGCGGAAATGTCATCGCCGAACTTGAACCATACGACGCCCACGCCGCCCACCGTGAGGATCACCAGTACCGCAGCACAGCCAATCGCGAAATTCTTCATCTTGAGTGTCTCCCTTGGTCGGCCGCTCGGGCCAATCGGATTATTGAATTCGGACTACTTCCCTTTTACGGCGTTGGGCCGCGGAATGCGCCACCCTGGGGCGCGCGCTGTGCACGAGATGCGCCAGTCTCCGGGTCGATGCCGCGCGACTTCAACGCTTCCCGGGCGTCTTCGGCATCGCGCTCGAACCAGGCGCGGGCCGACCCCAGCCTGAAGGTGTAGCCCCAGCGATCCATGTCCAGCATGCAGCGCGCGGCGCTGTAGCCGCTGATCCTGTCTGCAAGCAGGATCTGCAGATAGCACACCGCGTTTTCCTCCTCGTAATCGCCGCCAGCGTCGGTATGCAAGGTTGCGCGACGCGGGGCATCCATGCAGATGTAGTGACAGGACTCGTGCAGGATCGAGTGCAACGGCGTATCGGTTCGCACGTAGACACGGTTGTCGATCAAGCCGGCTTCGTCGTCGCCCCAGTAGCTGCCGGGAATCGACTCGTCGACCGGCACCTGCACCAGGGACAACCCGAATTCGTCCAGCAGTGCGGCAACCGAGGCCCGGTCGGCCACTTGCCACCGGACGACGTCCGGCGCCTGGTCAGCTGGCGGTCCACTCATCCGTCCATCCCTCGAAAAAAACGTGACTTCCCGCCCATATCGCCGGGCACTGTAAACCACTACAATTATGACATTCTCGTTAGAGATTCGCGTCATGCGAGAGATCCACCCGACAAACTGGCTGCGCTACGCCGGCATCGCCACATGGCTGCTGGTCGCGGCGACGCTTTTGTTGCTGCCGCTGATCGCACGAGACGAGGTGGATGCGGCGCGCATATTCGGCTGGTGGTCGGCCGCGCTGTTGTTCATTCTTGCGTTCCTGCATCCGGCGGCACGACTCAGGACGCTCGCGCCGCTGTGGAAACGGCTGATCGTGATGACGGTCATGACCGCTTCGGTGTTCGCACTGAGCTACTTCACTCGCTCGTCGCTGGGCGTGATTCTTTCGACCATCGTTGCAGGCATCCTGCCCTGGATTCTGCCGCGCATCATCGCCACGGCCTGGCTATTGGGCATCGCGCTCGCATTCTCGGTCTGGGCCGCGATTCTGCCGCAGTTCGGCCTCGCCTATGCGCTGCCGCAGCTGATGATGACGCTGGGGCTGATGCTTTTCGCCTACGCAGCATCGATGCTGGCACTCAGCCAATTGAAAGCACGAGACGAGCTGCGGCGCGTCAACTCGGAACTGCGCGCCACCCAGTCGCTGTTGGCCGAGAACACTCGAATCGCCGAGCGTGTGCGCATCGCGCGCGAGTTGCACGACCTGATCGGCCATCACCTGACAGCACTCAGCCTCAACCTGGAAGTCGCCAGCCATACCGCCGAGGGCAAAGCCAAGGAACATGCCCAGCGCGCGGGCTCGATTGCCCGCCTGCTGCTGTCGGACGTGCGCGCAGTGGTCAGCGATATGCGCCACGGCGATCGCGTCGATCTGCGCGAAGCGATTCGCGAACTGGCTTCCGGGGTGCCCGAGCCCACTATCCATCTCGACATCCCCGACGAGCTGTCACTGACCGATCCCAAGCGGGCCCAGATCCTGCTTCGCTGTGCCCAGGAGGTCATCACCAATACCGTGCGGCACGCCCAGGCCCGTAATCTCTGGATTCGTCTTGCCGCCGATGAGAACGGGCTGCGACTCGAAGCGCATGACGATGGTCGCGGTGTGATCGAACTGTTGCCCGGCAACGGCCTGACCGGCATGCGCGAGCGCATCAAGGAACTGGACGGCCGGCTGGAAATCATGACGCGGCCCGATTCCGGCTTCCGCATCAACGCCTGGATGCCACCGGAGACGCCCGCATGAATCGACCGATTCGCGACCGAGCGAAACGGTCGAAGTGCAAAGTCCGCCAATGCCTTGCGACCAACGGATGATGAACGATGCCGGTTACTGAAGAGTCAATTCCGAAGATTCGGGTAATGCTGGTCGACGACCAGACCCTGGTGCGCCAGGGCGTGCGTTCGCTGCTGGAGCTGGCCGACGACATCGAGGTCGTGGGCGAGGCCACCGACGGCGTCGAGGCCGTGGCGATGGCGCCCGAGGCGGCCCCTGATGTGATGCTGCTCGACATCCGGATGCCGCGGAAAAACGGCCTGGAAGTCCTCAAGGAACTCCACGAAGCGGGCACCCTGCCGCCGACCATCATCCTGACCACTTTCGACGAGGACGACCTGGTACTCGACGGCATTCGAACCGGCGCCCGGGGCTACCTGCTCAAGGATGTCTCGCTGGAGGAACTGGTCGGCGCCGTGCGCCGCGTGGCCGAGGGCCAGACCATGGTCAAGCCGGCCGTCACCGAGCGCCTGCTGGCCGGACTGGGCAGATCGCAGCTCGACTTCTCCAGCCTGGACCGCCCGGATCCGCTGACCGAACGCGAAACCGAAATCCTGCGCCTGATGGCCGGCGGCTATTCCAACAAGGAAATCGCCAACGCGCTGAACGTCGCCGAGGGCACGGTCAAGAACCACGTCTCTTCGATTCTCTCCAAGCTCGGCGTGCGCGACCGCACGCGGGCGGTGCTGAAGGCGTTCGAGCTAGGGGCCCTCTAGGGGCCTCTGGATGACGCGGGCTCTTGGAGGCGACTGCGCGATTTTTTGGGCGTCGGCCCACGTAGGTCGGCTTAGGCCGTAGGCCGTAAGCCGACAATTCCAACCCGAAAACGTCAGATTACGCTGCGCTAATCCGACCTACGCCACTGACTAGCGTCATGTCTCAGTACCATGCTCAAGCCAACGGAGAATTTGCGCTGAAAGTCTCTGGGTCCCGGATCAGGTCCGGGACGACAACCAAGGGCAAGCTGGGTCCCGTCCCGGATCAAGTCCGGGATGACGTTTATCAGGTCCGGGACGACAACCAGGGGCAAGCTCCAACAATGTCGCCCCGGCCTTGAGCCGGGGTCCAGTGGCTT
>DATFJJ010000340.1:0-4898 GCA_035269245.1 Wenzhouxiangellaceae bacterium
GAAACCGAGGCCCTGGTGGCGCCTCTTCGCCCGGAGGACCAGAACCTCCAGTCGATGCCCGATGTCAGCCCGGCCAAGTGGCACAGGGCGCACACCACCTGGTTCTTCGAAACCTTCATCCTCGCCGCCGAACAGTCGGACTACAAGCCGTTTCACCCGGCCTTCGAAGAGTTGTTCAATTCCTATTACAACGCGGTCGGACGCCAGCACCCCCGGCCGAGGCGCTCACTGCTGTCGCGCCCCGACGTCGAGGAAGTCGGCCGGTATCGGCGACACGTGGACGCCGCGATGCAGGCGCTCATCGCCGACTGCGACGAGGCGTGCCTTTCGCGCGTCGCGCCGCTGATCGAACTCGGCGCCAACCACGAACAGCAGCACCAGGAGTTGCTGCTGACCGATCTCAAGCACGCGTTCTCGTTCAATCCGCTGGCGCCGAGGCTGGGCACCGGCAGCCGGCTTTCGGACACCCCGGCCCGACCGGTCGAGTTCATCCCGTTCGACGGCGGCATGGTCGAAATCGGCGCCGACGGGCGAGAATTCTGCTTCGACAACGAGACCCCGCGCAACCAGGTCTGGCTGCCGAACGCTTTCGCCCTGGCCGACCGTCCGGCGACCTGCGGCGACTTCGCCGATTTCATCGCCGACGGCGGCTACCGTGATGCGCTGCTGTGGCTCTCCGACGGCTGGGCCTGGGTGCAGCAAAACGGCATCGAGGCGCCGATGTACTGGCGCCGTCGCGACGGCGCCTGGAACCTTCTCACGCTCGACGGGCTGCGTGAAATCGACTCGGCCGAAACGGTCTGCCACCTGAGTTTTTATGAAGCCCACGCCTTCGCCGAGTGGTCGAACGCGCGACTGCCGACCGAGGCCGAATGGGAATCGGTTGCCGCGCGTCAACCCTGCCGCGGCAACTTCGCCGGGTCCGGGCGTTTTCATCCGACAGCACCGGCGCATGCCGACGGCAAGCGCCCCGTCTCGATGTTCGGTGATGTCTGGGAATGGACCTCATCGGCCTACGGACCCTACCCCGGCTTCAAACCCGCCGCCGGCGCAATCGGCGAATACAACGGCAAGTTCATGGCCAACCAGATGGTGCTGCGCGGCGGCAGCTGCGCCACGCCGGATGGCCACGCCCGGGCAAGCTATCGAAACTTTTTCTACCCGGCCGACCGCTGGCAGTTCAGCGGCGTGCGCCTGGCAAAGGATATTTAATGGACCAGCAAGACAAGCTGCATTTCGCCGACGACGTCATCAAGGGTCTGTCGGCATCGCACCGCTCGATCCCGTGCAAGTACCTTTACGACGAGCGCGGCTCCGAATTGTTCGAGGGCATCTGCGACACGGCCGACTACTACGTCACGCGCGCCGACATTGCACTGCACGAGGCGCACCGCGACGAAATCGCCGAGGCGATCGGCCCCGACGCCCACATCATCGAATTCGGCTCGGGCGCCGGCATCAAGATCCGCATCATTCTCGATGCCACCCATCCGCGTGCGTACACGCCCATCGAAATTTCAGGCGAGGCTCTGGCCCAGTCGGTGGCCGAGCTGTCCGAACAGTTTCCCGGGCTGGACATTCGGCCGCTTCAGGCCGACTACACCCAGCCGGTCCCCGACGAGGCGCTGGTGCTGGATCCGCCCGCGCGCCATCGCGTGGTGTACTTCCCGGGCTCGACGATCAGCAATTTCACGCACACCGAAGCACACGACTTCCTGACCCGCATGGCGCGCATCGCCGGCCCGGGCGGCGGGGTTCTGATCGGCGTGGACCTGGTCAAACCGGTCGAACGCCTGGTTCGCGCCTACGACGACAGCGACGGCGTGACCGCAGCGTTCAATACCAACCTGCTGACCCGCCTCGAATCCGATCTGAACGCAACCCTGGAACGCGAGGCGTTCGAACACCGTGCGATCTTCAATGACGACCAGCAGCGTATCGAAATGCACCTGGTGGCCATCCGGCCGACGACAATCGAACTCGACGGCAAGCGCTTCGATTTCAATACCGGCGACAGCATCCATACCGAAAACAGCCACAAGTATTCGATCGAGGGCTTCCGTGAACTCGTGAAAGGCACCGGCTTGCACCCGGTGACGACCTGGACCGATCCGGACGGACTGTTCAGCATGCATTATCTCGAAACAGATTAGAAGACGGTTTCCGGTTTCCGGTTTCCGGTTTCCGGATTCCGGCAAACGGTGGTCGGTGGTCGGTGGTCGGAAAAAAAACCGGCCGGTTCTTCCGGCTCTTGCCTTTCGATTTTGCCTTTCCGGAAACCGGAAAGCGGAAAGCGGAAACCGTCTTTCCGACTTCCGACATCTTGCCGACCTTGCCCCAGTCCCTTCGTTAAACTATGCAGTCATGAACACAATCGACAGGATAGTCACTCAACTCGACCAGGCGCTGCGCGTTTCGCTGGCCCCTGCCCCTGCCGCCGATCGTGAATCGCCCGGCGGCAAGCTGCCCGAAGCCAGTCTCGAGCACGATCAGCGTGAGCACGCAGCCGGCCTGATGCGCATCAACCACACCGGCGAAGTCTGCGCCCAGGCGCTTTACGCCGGCCAGGCGGTGACCGCCCGGCTGCCGAAGGTGCGGGCGGAAATGGAACAGGCCGCGCGCGAGGAAATCGACCACCTGCGCTGGTGCGCCGAGCGCCTGGACGCGCTCGGCAGTCAGCCCAGCCGGCTGAATCCGCTGTGGTACGCCGGCTCGTTCGCCATCGGGGCCGCCGCCGGACTGGCCGGCGACAAATGGAGCCTGGGTTTCGTCGAGGCCACCGAGCGTCAGGTCGAGGCCCACCTCGATTCGCACCTGAACAGCCTGCCGGAAACCGATCAGCGGTCGCGCGCGGTCGTCTCGCAGATGAAGGAAGACGAAGCCCGCCACGCCGAACTCGCCGCCCAGTCGGGCGCCGCGCGCCTGCCGAAACCCGTCCAGGGCGCAATGGCGCTTACCGCCGGGTTGATGAAGTGGGTTGCATATCGAATTTGATGGTTTTGGCCGGCGGGTCGAAGTCGTGCATCTTGTCGGCTCTCGCCGCTCGCCGATGACGGCCGCCAGGCCGCGGCCGCCGGCGTTTCACGGTCAAGTTCGAGAACCATTTCGCCCGCAAGCGCGCCAGCGCGGGGCGAAATGCTTGTGGAAGTGCAATTGGAAGTGGGGTTTGATTCTGAAATCAAAAGTAATCCACACCCGGCATGGCTGCAGCCCGGGCAGCCAACGTTTTGAAATAACTACAAATTCCTGCCGTAGAACAGCTCCTGCATTTCCTTGCGCAGGCGCCGGTCGATCTTGCGCCGCTGGGCCACAGGCAGATCGTCGGCCTTGAGCCCGAACAGGTAATTGTCGAGGTCGAATTCCTTGAGGCACATTTTGGTGTGGAACAGGTTTTCCTGGTACACGTTGACATCGATCATCTGGTAGGCGTTTCGGGTGTCGCGGCTGAAATAGTCCTGGATGGACGCAATCTTGTGGTCGATGTAGTGCTTGCGACCGCGCACGTCGCGGGTAAATCCGCGCACCCGGTAGTCGACCGTCACGATGTCGGACTCGAAACTGTGAATCAGGTAGTTCAGCGCCTTGAGCGGCGAAATCACGCCGCAGGTGGCCACGTCGATGTCGGCCCGGAAGGTGCAGATGCCGTCATGCGGATGGCTTTCCGGATAGGTATGCACCGTGATGTGGCTCTTGTCCAGGTGCGCCAGAACGGTCTCCGGCAAGGGGCCGGGCTCGGCCGACGTAACCGTCGAACCGGGCGGAACCGGTTCCTCCGCGATAAGCATGGTGACGCTGGCTCCCTGAGGATCGTAGTCCTGCCGGGCAACGTTGAGAATGTTGGCGCCGATGATATTCGAAACATCCGTCAGAATCTGGGTCAGTCGCTCTGCGTTGTACGCTTCGTCGATATAGGCGATATACTTTTCACGCTGCTCGCGGTTGGTCGCATAGCACAGGTCGTAGATATTGAAGCTCAACGCCTTGGTCAGGTTGTTGAAACCGTGTAGTTGTATGCGCCGTCTTGCCATCCGGTGAGTCCTGTACAGCCGTTGAGTGAAAGCCGGCCATTATGGCCCAAAAGCGGAACTCAAATGGCCCCGCGGCGTCTGTTACCCGGAGATGCCGATTTGACTCCTCCCTTTGAAGGCCTGAAAATAACACTTTGCGCGCTACGGGGCTTATGATGCAGTCTATTGTGAAAATGATCATTATCAAGCAGGATCAATCGAATGCGTGACTTTCAGTTCTATCCGGTAGACAGGGTTGCCATGGACCATTTCCTGGAGCTGTGCAAGCGTCAGCAATATCCGGCGCGCTCGACCGTGATGCGTCCCGGCGATTCCGGTCAGACCCTGATGTACGTAGTCGAAGGCTCGGTGACCGTTTCCACGGAAGGCGATGACGGACGAGAACTCATTCTCAGCTACCTGAATCCGGGTGACTTCATCGGCGAAATGGGCCTTTTCATGCGGCCTGCCAACCGCGAGGTGCTGGTGCGCACCAAGACAAAGTGCGAACTGGCGGAAATTTCCTACGCCGCCCTGCGCGACGCGCTGGAAGACGAACTCAAGGACCAGGCCCTTGAAATCATGACCGCGATCGGTGCCAAACTGGCGCAGCGCCTGTTGCAGGCCCGGCGCAAGGTCGAGCACCTGGCATTCCTGGACACCCAGGGCCGCGTGGCCCGAACGCTGATCGACCTGTGCGGCGAACCGGATGCCGTCTCGCACCCGGAAGGCACCCAGATCCGGATCACGCGACAGGAAGTTTCCCGGATCGTCGGATGTTCACGCGAAATGGCGGGCCGGGTCATGAAGACGCTCGAGGAAGAAGGCATGATCCGCGCCTCGGGCAAGACCATCGTGGTGCTGGGCACCTACAAGGGTTCAGCGCCGGCG
>DATFJJ010000341.1:0-2817 GCA_035269245.1 Wenzhouxiangellaceae bacterium
GTCAGTCCGGACGACGAGCGTGCGGGGCTGGATTTTGCCGAATGCGGGATGGAAGCGTATCCGGACTTTGCGCACGGAGCAGATTGATCAGCTACCCCGAAGCGGCGTTGCGGTTACCCTCCGCGCCGTTTTCCTTGGGCCTGCCCGATTCGGGCGGGCCTTTTTTTTGATGATGCTCGCACGCAGTGGGTCGCCCGTGTCGGTGCGGCTACGCGTGACGAAACAACGCCGCTTGTGTTCAGAAACGGGGAATTGACGGGCTGGGGGTCCACTAGTCCAGCTTCATCGCCCTGGAGGCGGAAAAGAAAAGGCCCGTGCCGACTGGCGGCACGGGCCTGATTTTTCTGCAGCTAGTGGTCCTTCCTGCCGCCGGCCGCATGCACGGCGGCCGCGCCGTTGCCTGCCGCGCCGGGCGCGAACTGGACAATCCAGCGGTTGTCGTCAGCCCACGCGTTGGCCGCGCAGGCCATTGTCGCGGCGCCGATCAGCGCCGCCAGTTTGTTGTTGACTCGGGTCATTCTCAGTGTGCTCCTCTTTTCGAGGTAAACAGATTGTGAGGGGTTTGTCGAGTGCCCGCCTTTGCCTGAATTCAAGACCATGTTTTTTTTGGCAATTTTTTGCGTCCGGGGTCCGGCTGATCGCGCTCTGTGCGAAAAATGGCGAAAAACGAGGGTCGGGGCCGGCACCGTCGCGTCACCGGGCGAACCCGAAGAAATCGGCGACGTCGTGACTTCTCGCTCAGGCGCCGTTCAGCTTTTCTCCGGATAATCGAAGCTCAACCATTCAAGAACAATCAAGGATTGCGCATGACCAGGCTGACCCGTCTCTTAGTACTTTCATCGCTGGCGATCTGGCTCTCCGGCTGCGTCGTGGCCATCGGCAACGACGGGCTCGAGTCCCGTGACTCGGAATGGGCCGAAATAGAGCGCGACAACAGGCGCGCGATCGACTCGCTTCGCCTTGGCATGGGCATCAGGGAGGCACAGGCGGTAATGCCCCACGAAGCGGATTTCAGCGAAGCGTTCACGGCTCGGGGAACCGCCTACAGGGTGCTTTTCTACAGGACCCAGCGCGTCGAGGGCGACGGCGTGACCTCGCGCAACGAAACCACGCCGTTGATCTTTGCCAACGCTGAGCTGGCGGGCTGGGGCGAGTCGGCCTGGTTTGACGTAACGGGCCGAACCCTCGCCGAAGTCGACTGATCGCTCGGGGTTGGAAGGCCCGTTCACGGAGTTCCGGGGGCGGGCCTGGCGTGCGAGCGATCGCGTTTTCGTAACAAGAGGTATCGGGTTGCTTTCGGGGCCGAGCGAACAGGCCCCGGAACACGACCGATTGTTTGGATTGATCGTTCTGGCTCGTCGCGTGTAAATTGTCGCAGCGTGAGCGCAACCACATTTTCGCGCTTGAACAGTCAGAAAGTTCATCGTTGAAAACAAACTCTACGAATTACCCAGGGGATCTACATTGAATTCATACAGCAAGACCGCACTGGCCGCGGCGATCTGCACGGCATTGAGTGCCGGGCACGCCGGCGCAGCGACATTCAACGTCACCAACACCAACGATGCCGGCGCCGGCAGCCTGCGCGACGCGCTGAGCCAGGCCGGTGCGAATGCCGAGGCCGACATCATCGACCTGTCCACGGTCTCCGGGCAAACCATCTCGTTGACTTCCGGACAGCTGGAGATCGATGGCGACGAAGTCACCATCAATGGTGCAGGTTCGACGCTGGATGCCGGCGGAGATTCGCGCGTCCTGGCGACCTATTATTCCGATGTCACGCTCAATGACCTGACGATTACCGGCGGCGATGTCGAGTCGTTGCAACCGGTGCGCGGGATCAGCCAGGGCGGAGCCGGCGGCGGCATTTATGCGATCGAAGGCAGCCTTGACGTCAACGACTCGGAAGTTTCCGGTAATTCGGCCGATGTTGGCGGCGGTGTGTTCTTCGCCAGTGAATACGGAAGCCTGAACCTCAACGATTCCATGGTCAGCGGCAACACTGCCATGTATGCAGGCGGCGGCGTCTACGCCGATGGCAAATACGCCAACGTCACGGTGTCAGGGACGGAAATCTCATCGAATACAGCGGGCAGGGCGGCCGGCGGCATCGCTGCATATTCGTTCGACGGCAACGTGAGCCTGGTCGACAGTATCGTCAGCAACAATACGGTGACCGGTGATGGGCTGCCGACTCGTGCATTTTCCGAGGGGCGCGGCGCGCTCGACGCGGCACGCGAGGCGCAGCGCGACGGCTCGCCCTGGGAGACGCTGGGAGACGGACCGGGCGGCCCGACGGGATATGCGGGCGGTGCCGGAATCTACGGGCTGAATGGAGATATCGAAATCAACCGTTCGACGATCAGCGGCAACAGTGCCGATGTCGGCGCCGGTGTGGTCGCCTACGGCACCCAAGGCTCGATTCTCGTCGATTCGTCTACCATTTCAGGCAATTCCGCGACGTTTTTCGGGGGTGCCGGGATCCTGCGGGCCAAGTACGACCTGCAGGTTCGCAACAGCACGATTTCGGGCAACTCGTCGGGCGATATCAATGGCGGTCTCGTCATGTACAGCTACCTGGATTCACAGCAGGATGGCGAATCCGGCTCGCCTCGAGGAACGGCGCCGCGTACGGTGTCGATCGAGTTCACGACGATTACCGACAACAGCTCCAATGACATTGGCGGACTGGGAATTTCCTCCGATATCTCGATTCCGATTACGGCCAGCGTGATTTCCGGCAATTCGGCCGCGACCGATCCCGATATCGGTTTCGAGGGCGGCAGTTTCGCCCAGGCCGACCTGTCGTTCTCGCTG
>DATFJJ010000342.1:0-3839 GCA_035269245.1 Wenzhouxiangellaceae bacterium
CGAGCCGGTCCGGTAGCAGGCCGTCGCGCTCGAGACCGAGCAGCGAAGGCAGCAGCATGCGTTGTGCCAAATCGCCTGTGGCGCCGAAAATTACCAGAAGTGTCGCGGGTCGGGCATTCATCAATGAGTCCAATTCGGGTCCTTGTATCCAGGGGGCTGCCTGGTTCTGGTCGCCGGTCGGCGTCGGGTTGGCGATATGTTGCCAGATTCGACGGTCCAGATTCGAGCCGATTGATCCCGGCGCCGGAAGGTGGGCCGGGACGCCCGGTATTCGCGCGTGATATCCCGGTGGCCCAAAGTGGGTTCTGTGCCCGGTTTACCTTTGCCGTAGCCTGGTAACGATTCGTTTCTTTCGGCCATAAAAAAGGCCCGACATGGTCGGGCCTGGTCTGTTTATGGCTGGGGGAGAGGGATTCGAACCCCCGCTGACGGAGTCAGAGTCCGTAGTCCTACCGCTAGACGATCCCCCAAATGGATCGTTGTGCTGGGTCGAGCGCGGGTCTGGCGAGTGATTCGTCGGCCCGGTCGGTGGCGCGCGGAGCGCAGGATCCGGAGTGGGCGTTGGAGCCCATGAGGAATCCGAGCACCGCACGACGCCGAGCGGGGCGGCGAAGTGCCGCCAGAATCAGCGCTTGGAGTACTGGGTGGCCTTGCGGGCTTTATGCAGACCGATCTTCTTCCGCTCCACGGCACGCGCGTCGCGGGTCAGATAACCGGCCGTGCGCAGCTGGCCGCGCAGGTTCTCGTCGTACTCGGTCAGCGCGCGGGCCAGGCCCAGGCGCAGTGCACCGGCCTGGCCGGTGGTGCCGCCGCCGGAGACGGTCGCGTAGATGTCGAACTGATCCGCAAGTTCGACCAGCTGGAGCGGCTGGCGCGCGATCATCCGTGCGGTCTCGCGGCCGAAGAATTCTTCGATCGGCTTCTGGTTGACCATGATCTGGCCGTTGCCCCGGCGCAGGAACACCCGCGCGGTCGAGGTCTTGCGGCGGCCGGTGCCGTAAAACTGTTCGGTAGCCATGTCGTATTCGTCCGTTGCTTACAGTTCCAGCGCGCGCGGCTGCTGGGCGGCGTGCGGGTGCTCGGTGCCGGCGTAGATCTTGAGCTTCTTGATCATGGCCCGGCCCAGCGGATTCTTCGGCATCATGCCCTTGACCGCGGCTTGGATGACGCGCTCCGGGTGGGATGTCAGCTGCTTTTCCAGCGTGATCGACTTCATGTTGCCGATGTACCCGGTGTGGCGGTAGTACACCTTGTCGGTCATCTTGCGGCCGGTGACCGCGACCTTTTCGGCGTTGACGACCACCACGTAATCGCCGGTGTCGACGTGCGGCGTGAATTCCGGCTTGTGCTTGCCGCGCAGCCGGCGGGCAATTTCGCTGGCCAGACGGCCGAGGGTCTTGCCTTCGGCGTCGACGAGCAGCCACTCGCGGCGCACTTCGTGCGGCTTGGCGCTGAACGTTTTCATTAGTAGCGTGGGCTCCAAAGTTGGAACGCGATTCAGTAAAGAGCGGGGATGTTACTAGAATTCCCCGGGCAGGGCAAGACCCGGAGGCCGCCGAGTCCGGGCCTCAGCTCGAGGGAATGACCAGCACCGCGCCGGGGTGGATGATATCGCCGTCCAGCCGGTTGGCGCGGCGCAGCTGGCTGAGGCTGACCGAGTAGCGCTGGGCAATGGTGCCGAGCGTATCGCCGCGGCGCACGACGTATTCCGAGCCGCCGTCCCGGTGGGAGGCGAACCAGGTTCCGCGCGGCGCGGTCAGGCGGAAATGTTCCTCGACGCCGTTGACGATGGCCGAGGCAATCTGCGCCTGGTGGCGCGGCGAGCCGAGCTTCTTTTCTTCGTCCGGGTTGCTGATGAAGCCGGTTTCGACCAGTACGCTGGGCACGTCGTGCGAGCGCAGCACGACGAAATTGGCGCGTTCGACGTTGCGGCGGCGATCCGTCTTGCCGTCCCGGACCAGTTCGTCGAGGATGCTCTGCGCGGCGGAATTGCTGTATTCCAGCGACGCGTTCTGCGACAGGTCGAGCAGCACCGAGCGCAGCATGTCGTCGCTCTGTTCCAGGCTGACCCCGCCGGCGCGGTCGGCCGCGTTCTCGCTTTCGGCCAGCAGCCGAGCGGCTTCCGACGAGGCGCCGCGACGAGACAGCACGAACACCTTGCTGCCGCGAACCCGCCGGTCGCGGAACGCGTCGGCATGGATCGAGAGGAACAGGTCGGCGCGCGCGTCGCGGGCGCGCTGGTAGCGCTCGCGCAGCGGCACGTAATAGTCCCCGGTGCGGATCATCACCGCGCTCATGCCCGGCGCCGCGTCGACCTGGCGGGCCAGTTCGCGTGCGATCGCCATGACCACGTTCTTTTCGTAGGTTCCGGCCGGCCCGATCGCGCCGGGGTCCTCACCGCCGTGGCCGGGGTCGATGGCCACGATCATGTCGCGGTCGTCCTCGGGCAGAGCGCGCGCGACCTGGCGGACGCGCTCGGTCGCGGTCTCGGCGCCTTCCGGGAACAGGTCCAGAACGAGTCGATGTCCGTAGCGGCCGGTAGGTTCGAGCAGGAAACTCTGGGCGCGGGCCCGGGCACCCAGGTCCAGCACCACGCGCAGGTCGTCCCCGTCGCGGATGCCGTGGCGGACGCGCTGGACGACGCCGGCGTGCTCGGGATCGAGCTCCGGCGTTCCGGTCATCTTCGCGCCGTCGATGTCGACCACCAGCCGGTGCGGGTCGTCGAGCGAGAACAGGCGATAGTCGACCTGTTCGTCGAGATCGAGGACCACGCGGGTCTTGTCCGGGCCGGCCCAGAGGCGGACGTTCTGCACCTCGCCGGCCCCGGCGGGCGCGGCGATTGCGGTCAGCAGCAGTGCAAGAACGATGAACCTGGTCATGATCGACGGCCGGCCGTGCCGGATTTCTGTGCCATTCCCTTCGATGATGCCCCCGATTCTCGCAGATTTCAACCCATTAAAAACGTTCATCCTCAGAGACCTATCGCAACTTCGTAATGTCCTGTCTTGGAACGGGGCCGTTCGATTCGTCCGCGACCCGACCGCGTGATTGGCTATGCTTGTCGGCGAAGATGCGCCGACGCCGCTGAACCACGGCTGAAGTCTTCCGCCAATTAATGCCCGGACACACCATTGAGGAGCCACCCATGTCGAGTGAAGGACTGCACGCACCGCGCGAACGGCTGAGCGACAAGACGCTCGCGATGCACCAGGCAATCGTGTCGCTGATGGAGGAACTGGAAGCGGCCGATTGGTACCGCCAGCGCGCCGACGACTGCGACGACGACGCGCTGCGCGAAATCCTGTTGCACAACATGCGCGAGGAGGTCGAGCACGCGGCGATGATTCTCGAGTGGCTGCGTCGCAACGACGAGGATTTCGACGAGCAACTGCGCGCCTTCCTGTTCAAGGACGGCGACGTGATGGATCACCATTGAGGCGGAGCCGGCGTCGGGTCGATGCGGCCCGGCGCCGCGATTCCACTGCCCCGGAAGTCAGGGCCTCAGCACACGCAGCCACCACCAGAAATTCAGCAGGCCCATCAGCGAGGCGGCGACGTAGGTGAAGGCCGCCGCGGTCAGAATCTTCCGGGCGGGCGCGCGATCTTCGGGCTTCAGGTAGCCACCCTTGTCGAGCAGCGGCAGTGCGCGGCGAAACGACGCGTCGAGTTCGGTCGGCAGCGTGACCAGGTGGACCACGATGCCCGAGGCGAGGCCGGCCACGCCGAACAGCAGCAGGGTCAGCCCGGCTCGCGGCAGGCGCAGCGCGAGCAGCACGATCGGCATCGCGGCGATCAGCAGCAGCCCGATGCGCTGGACGCGCTGGGCCGCCTTGACCAGT
>DATFJJ010000343.1:0-5460 GCA_035269245.1 Wenzhouxiangellaceae bacterium
GATTCGATCTGTCTCGCGACCTTGTCGCGCCCGGTGGAAACGATTGCCAGCGCCCTACCGTTGTACGCGAGCTCCATCCAGGCCTGCCGGGTTTCCAGCGCGATGCGCCTGAGTTCGAGCTGTTTTCGTGCGCGCTCGACCGAAGCCTCGAGTCGCCGCTGCTCGCCCTTGATGGCGCGCGAGCGACCGGGCGGAAATTCCTGGCGCAGGCCGAATCTCACCTGCGTCATCATGCTCTCGTCGAACGCGAACGAATCCACCGGCAGGTTGGCCAGCTGGCCGGTCACCTTGGGGTCGGGCAGCTGGGCATCGGAAATCGCGCGTTCTTCCAGCGCCTCGGCGCGGGCTTCCAGCCGGGTGAGCGCCGGGTCTTCGCGCTCGACAGCGATGCGAACCGCCTGTTCCAGCGAAAGGCTGTCGGCGGTCTCAGTCGGGGCTTCTGCCTGCGCGTACAGCCCGGCAGACGCCAGCGAGAGGTAAGTCAGGACGGTCGCAATGGCAAGCGCCGTCACGGGTTGGATCGATCTTGAGAACATCGTTGCTACTCCGGAAATACATGAACGCACCGCGCAGCCAGCCGCGCGGCCTGGTCGGGATGGGTGTTCCGGAGAGAACTACTCGTTGAACTGCGCGTTGACCAGGTGAGGTCGGGGACCGGCTCGAACCGGCGGCACCGAAACGATCGCGGCATGGGTGGTATCGGCAGCGTCGAACAGCGCAGGCGCGACGGTTTGCGGCGGGAGCAGGGTAATCGTCTCGGTCTTGTCGACCAACCGCAGCGAATCCAGCGAATCCGGTGCATCGCAGTCCTGCGGCTCCGTTTCATGACAGGGTTGCGGCGGGCAATGCGGACAATCGTGCGCGGGGGCGGGTACATCGACCTGCATCGCCATCGCGCAGGGCGCAACGACAATAGACAGCCATACCAGCGCGAACAGCGCGAGGTTGACTCTCGACAGCCCGCCGGAACGGCGACGAATGCGATGCAGGATGTTCATTTCGCGAGAAGTATACGCCAATCGGTGTAACGCACGAATTGACCTCGAACAACCTGCAAAGGTTCCCGCGGGTTCTCCGCGGGTCGTTCGCTGCCGGTCTTACGCGGCCAGGTCGTCGATCAGGCGTCTCGATGAGGACAGGTAATGGCCGCCGAACAGGCTGGCGTGATTGAGCAGATGATAGAGCTGGTAGAAGCGTCGGCGATCCTCCCACCCGGATTCCAGCGGCCACGCCTGTTCATATGTCCTGAAGAACGCCGGGCCGAAGCCGCCGAACAGGTCGGCCATGGCCAGGTCGCATTCGCGGTCGCCGAAGTGCACCGCCGGGTCGAACAGCACCGGCTGCCCGTCGGAGAGCATCGCGGCGTTGCCGCCCCAGAGATCGCCGTGCAGCAGCGACGGTTCCGGGGCGTAGTCGGGAAAGCGCCGCTGCCAGGCCGATTTCAGCCGCGCCGTGTCGCGAGCCCCGAAGCCGCCCTCCCGCTCGCCGAGCAGGTCGATCTGAAAGCCGAGCCGTTGCTCGAACAGGAACTCGGTCCAGTTCGGGGCTTGTGCATTCGGCTGGGGCGTGGCGCCGATGAAATTGTCTGTTTCCAGCCCGAACGTTTCGGCCCGGCGGCGGTGAAGCTCGCAAAGCTTCCGTCCGAGCGCGGCGGATGCGGCGCCGTCCAACGGCCGCAGATCAAGCCATTCAAGCGCCAGCCACGATGTGTCGCCCGCCGTGCCGTGGCCGAGCACCGCAGGCGTGCGTACCGCGCCCGACCCGGCCAGGCGCGCCAGGCCGTCGCGTTCGGCATCCAGCATTGATGCCTGTGAGGACGACATCGTCTTGACGAACACACGGTCGTCGTGGTTCTCGAGACGCCAGCTGCCCGCGATCGAGCCGCCGGAAACGGGCCGCGACCGGACATCTCCGGCCTTCCAGCCGAGAGCATTGGCGATGGCGTTGGTAATCTGATTATTCATGGGACTTCGGCAACGACAAGCGTTCAGCATTGCTGCATCCCGTCGTCCGACTGAACACGAGCCGACGCTGCCGGCATCCAGAGTTCAATCGCCGGCAAGGCCGGCTCCCACATCCGTAGCGCGATTCGGGATTCATGTCGCGCACGGACCCGCTACGGGTGTGGGAGCTTGCCTTGCAAGCGATGAATCAGGATTATTCGGTTTACCTACGCGCACTGAGATCGTCGCAGCGCGCAGCAACCGCAATGTACTGATCGGTACCTGAGGATTGCGAGCACCGCCGGACGCGGCCAGCGTGGCGCGCACCGGGAACCTCTGAATGATTCTGCGCGGTCGCCGGTTCGCCAAAACGTTGACGTGTCCGATTGATCTGATTGGATTGAAATCGCCGCAGACCGTAGCGAGCGACTCGCTGGGTGCGGCCGCCGGCGCGCAGCAACCGCAATGTACTGATCGGTACCTGAGGATTGCGAGCACCGCCGGACGCGGCCAGCGTGGCGCGCAGTAGGTCTGCGGCGATTTCAGCCGTGGACGTAGCGTTCCAGTTCATTGATCAGGTGCTGCTGGTCGTCTATCACCGCATTGACCAGGTCGCCGATCGACACCAGGCCGACAAGCTCACCGTCGTCGACCACCGGCAGGTGCCGGATCCGGTGTCGGGTCATCAGCGCCAGTCCTGCATCGGCGGTGGCGCGGCCCTCGATGGTAATCAGCGGCGAGGACATGATTTCTTCGACCTTGGTCTCGCGCGATCGGCGACCTTCCAGGATCACCTTGCGCGCGTAGTCGCGCTCGGAAAGCATGCCGGCCGGCTTGCCTTCACGCATGACCAGCAGCGCGCCGATGCCTTTTTCCGCCATCTTGCGAACGGCGTCATAGACCGTGCTGCCGTATGCCGTCCAGACCAGGTCGTTGCCCTTGTGGTCAAGAATCTGATGGATGGTATGCATCGAGTGCTGCCTCCCGCAGGGTTTTAATGGCCGAACTCAGTATAGGACAGAAATGCGTGCGGGAAAACAGCCGCGGAGAGTCTGGTATTGAATCAGCCCGGTCCGACGTTCAATCAATAGCGGCTTCGGCCTGCGGCAGCCCCTTCAGGTTCACCGTGACCTGCCTGCGGCCCAGCGTGATGGCGCCCTGCGCAGCGAGGTCTTCCAGCGACCGGCGCGCACTGCTACGGCCTTCCTCGGGCGGAATCTGTTGCGCCAGACCGACGACATTCGACCACCAGTCGACGATCGTCGCGCGGTCGCCCTCGCCATTCAGCGTCAGCTGTCGGTTGTCGGGAACCCATCGCCCGGAAAGTCGGGCCTGACCGTCCAGCACCAGTTCTTCCAGATCGACCGTCAGTCCCCCGGCGGCGAGCTGCTGCCACGCACTGGCGGCTCCGATCGCGCCCAGGCCTGCAGCCGTGCTGTCGGGTTCGGCGCCGGCGAGCTGGCGCAGCGCCTGGACAAGTTCTGCCACCGCACTTGCGTTGATGGAAGCCAGGTTGAGCACAATGCGGCTCTCCGCCCGGCCAACGCGCCGCGCGGTCAGCGACAGCCGGCCGCTCGCGGTCTGCATCGACTCGGAGGTCAGCTCGAAATCGAGCACCGGTTCGGTAAACGCCAGCCGGTTGCCGATGCCGTCGACGATCAGCAGCCCCTGGGCGCTTCCCGAAACGCTGGTATCGCCACCCCGTTCGGCCACAAGGCGCAGCGAAGGCGCATCGTATTGCCAGGTTACCGGTCCCGGTACGTCCAGCGCCGGCGCCTGCGCGCTCACCGTCAGCGTGCCGCCAAGCGACATTCGCGCGTCGACGTCGATCGTGGCGGCCATTCCAACCAGGTTTACAAGGCCATCGACAGAAACCCAGCCCGCCTCGGGCGAGAGGTGACGGAAATCCAGCCGGGCGTTGAACTCTTCATCGTCGATCCGGACGCCGGACCGAAACCAACCCCGGTCCCACTCCATCTGTGCGTTCGGCAGCTGTTCGTCCACGGTGTTCGAGATGCCCTTTTCCAGGAACCAGCCGATGGCCGCCGGCAGTCCGACAACAACAGTCGCAGCGGTCAGCAACAACAGAATCAAGATCAGTTTTTTCATGCCGGATACTTTACCTGTATTGACGTCATAATGATTCTTGAACTCCCAAAGCCTTCTGCAAGATGCCCGACCGCCAGATGAACGATATGTTGCCTCGTGACCGGATGACCCACCGCGTGTCTGCCGGGGTCGCAAGCCTGGACCAGGCGCTGTCCGAGGAACAAATCGAAGCCCTGCTCGACTACCTGGCCGAGCTGGTGCGCTGGAACAAGGCCTACAACCTCACCGCGGTGACAGACCCGATGGAAATGGTCGACCGCCACATCATCGACAGCCTCAGCATCCGCCCGTTCATCACCGGTAGCCGAATCCTCGATTCCGGCACAGGCGCCGGTCTGCCCGGCCTGGTGCTTGCCGTTGCCGAACCGGATCGCCATTTCGTTCTCGTCGACAGCAACGGCAAGAAGGTTCGCTTTCTGCGGCACATAAAAAGAACGCTGGGCCTGGACAACATCGAACCCCTGCACGGCCGGCTGGAATCGCTTGAATTGACGCCACCCCCAAACGAGATCGTCGCCCGCGCCCTGGCCCCGCTGGGCCGGCTGGTCGAATGGCATCGGCAGTGGCTTGACCAGGGCGTTCGCCTGCTGGCGATGAAAGCACAGCTCGAACAAGCCGAACTTGATGGAGTGCCGCGCCCTTACGCGGTAGAAAAGCACCTTCTTGCTTGGGCTGGAAGCCAGGCTGAGCGCTGTGTAGTGGTGGTCACGAGAGTCGATCGAGGCCGGGCCGCGCCGCAATGAGCGACTCGAACGTTCCGATTTTCTGACGGTTTTGTCCATGATGGGTCCGGCGGGGCCGGAAGCGTTTTTATTGACAGGCGCGCACCAGCCCGCGAAGGTGCGAAACTGACCGGTCCGGATGCTTACAATGGCGCGATGAGTTTTTGCCCCGGCCGATACGCCCGCGGGCGTCCAGCAGCCGGGAGGCCCGCATCGTGAGAACACAGGTTTGAGCAGACAGGCACGCACCGTGGCGATCGCCAACCAGAAGGGCGGGGTGGGCAAGACCACTACCGCGCTGAACCTGGCGGCCGGACTGGCGGCGATGGACCGCAAGGTCTTGCTGGTGGACATGGATCCCCAGGGCAACTGCACCACCGGGCTGGGCGTGGAAATCGCCGACGGCCAGGCGACCATGGCCGAAGTGCTGATGGGCGAAGCGTCAATAGGCGACGTGATCGTGCGCCCGGGATCCGAGGCGCTGGACCTGGCGCCCGCCAACGGCGACCTGACCGCCGGCGAAGCCGCCGTGATGGAGCGCGACGACCGCGCCCACGTGCTCAAGGAGGCGCTGGCGTCGTGCCGCGGCCGCTACCACGACATCATCATCGACTGCCCGCCGGCGCTCAACGTGCTCACCTTGAATGCACTGACCGCCGCCGACCGGGTGCTGATCCCGATGCAGT
>DATFJJ010000344.1:0-2459 GCA_035269245.1 Wenzhouxiangellaceae bacterium
GATCACCGATCTCGACCCCCAGTCGGTCCATTTCCCCGGCATTGACTTCGAGCACGTACTTCGCCGGTGCGCCGCTGGGGTAGCCCGGGCATCTGCGGGTCCGGCACGGCGGCGTGTCCAGCGACCAGCCGACGATCTCGAGGTCCGAATCGATGTAGACGATATCCAGCGCAATCCGGGTATTCAACATCCAGAACGAGCGGGGTGCGGACTCGCGAAAAATGAAGAACATGCCCTCGTTGACGCCGAGCTCGTCGCGATACATCAATCCTCGCGCCCGCTCATCGTTGTCGTCGGCGATTTCGACGTAGTAGCGCTGGCCACCAACTTCCACCCAGGGCTCGCCGGCGCGACAGGCACCGACCAGCAACAGCAGCGCAGCAGCCAGGATTGCGCGGACAAGCACCCTTCCGGCAACAGGGATTCCTGGCATGGAGCGTTTGGGGGACATAATCATTCCGGTACCGCAGCACGCGACAGCGAACAGAATACCAGCGCATACGGGTTCTCGGCCTCCGCGGGCCGACGGCTCATCGTCTCGAGCGTCCAGTCGGCATGGTTCCAGGCCGGGAAATGAGTGTCGCCTTCCGGGGCCGCGTCGATGAACGTCAATTCCATTCGACTCGCCGCGGGCAAGGCGGTTCGATAGAGTTCGCCGCCGCCGATCACCATCACCGGACCCGGTTCCAGCACGGCCAGCGCCTCGGCCAGCGAGGCGGCGACTTCGCAGCCGACCGGCTGGTCCAGCGACCGGCTGAGCACCACGTTGCGCCGGCCCGGCAGCGCCTTGCCGATCGATTCGAACGTGCGCCGGCCCATCACGACCGGATGGCCCATCGTCACCGTCTTGAAGTGCTTCAGATCGGCCGGCAGGTGCCACGGCATGCCGCCGTCGATGCCGATGACGCGATTTTTCCCCATCGCTGCGACCAGGACAATTTCATGAGATGAGGGCATCGAGGATTCGTCGTTTCGTGTTTTGGCGTTTTGGCGTTTTGGTCTTTTATGAAAACTCAAAACTGAAAACTTCAAACTTGAATTTACACCGCAATCGGCGCCTTGATCGGCGGATGGGCCTGGTAGCCGGTCAGTTCGAAGTCGTCGAACTCGAAGTCCTCGAGCCGCTTGCGCGCCGGATTCAGGCGCATCTGCGGCAAGCCAAACGGTTCGCGCTCAAGCTGGGTGCGGGCCTGCTCCAGATGATTGAGGTACAGATGGGCGTCGCCGAAGGTATGGATGAACTCGTGCGCCTTCAGGCCCGTGACCTGGGCAACCATCATCAGCAGCAGCGCATACGAGGCGATGTTGAACGGCACGCCCAGGAAGCAGTCGGCCGAGCGCTGGTAGAGCTGCAGGCTGAGCCTGCCTTCGGCGGCCCAGAACTGGAACATGGTGTGGCACGGCGCCAGCGCCATGCGTCCGTGAGCCACGTTTTCGGCGGGACCCAGGCGTTCGTCCGGCAGGGTGGTCGGGTTCCAGGCCGAAATCACGTGGCGCCGCGAGTCGGGGCGACGCCGAATCCGCTCGACGATCGCGGCGAGCTGGTCGATCTCGCCGCCGGCCGGGTCCGGCCAGGACCGCCACTGCCGGCCGTAGATGGGCCCCAGCTCGCCGGATTCGTCGGCCCACTCGTCCCAGATTTTCACGCCGTGTTCGTTCAGGTAGCCGATATTGGTGTCGCCGCGAATGAACCACAGCAGCTCGTGGATGATCGAGCGAAGATGCAGCTTCTTGGTGGTCACAAGCGGAAATCCGTCAGCCAGGTCGAAGCGCATCTGGTAGCCGAACACGCTCAGGGTTCCCGTGCCTGTTCGGTCGGACTTCTTCACGCCTTCAGACAGCACGTGCTCGAGCAGGTCGTGGTAGACCTTCATGTCTGGCTCCGATTTGAATTGCTTTCGGCATCATCATTTTCATGACGATACGCGTAGAACAACAGCGCAACGCCGGCAGCGAACATCGGCAGCGACAACAGCTGGCCCATGGTCAGCCAGTCGAACGCGATGAAACCGAGGTGGGCATCGGGCTCGCGGAAGAACTCTGCAATCCACCGGAAAACCGCGTAGCCGGCCAGAAACAGTCCGCCCACGGCCCCGGCCGGCCGCGGCCTGCGGGCGAATACCCATACGATCGCGAAAAGCGTGAAGCCTTCAAGCGCCGCCTGGTAGAGCTGAGAGGGGTGACGGGCCAGATGGTCCAGCGCTCCGCTTTCCCAGGCCCGCTGCAAAGACATGCCGGCAAGGTCCTGAGGGGTAAGCGAGGCCGGAAAGATCATTGCCCAAGGCGCATCGCTGGTCCGGCCGTAGAGTTCGCCGCCGATGAAATTGCCGAGGCGCCCGAAAGCGAGGCCCAGCGGCACCACCTGCGCGACGAAATCGCCGAGTGTCAGGAATCTCACGCCGATATGACGTGCGAACAGCGCCATCGTCACCAGCACGCCGACGAGGCCCCCGTGAAAC
>DATFJJ010000345.1:0-3731 GCA_035269245.1 Wenzhouxiangellaceae bacterium
GGTATCGAATGCAGAGTCTCCTTTCACTTCACCCCAGACCGTGTATGCCACGCTGGCCGAAAGCAGGCCATAGCCCAGCCCGAAGTAGGCTTCGGCATAGTCAAGATCGCCGCCACCGGGGTACAGGTAATAGATAGCGCCGACATCCCAGGTCGCGCCGCTGTCGCCGAATGTTCCTCCATACCCTGCATACAGATCGACTTCGGCATCTTCCTTGCCGCCGAAGTCCACATTCGAAAGCCACGCGCCGGCATAGAACCCCGACTCATCGACGAAGTCGAAACCGCCCTGTATTGCGGCCTGATCGTCGGTTTGCGTGACACCCCTGAACAGGTAATTACTGACCGCACCCACGTTGCCGCTGACCTGCCCCACTGCAGGCATTGACAGACCTGCAGCGCTCGCCACTAGTGCGATCGAAACGTACGAACATATCGCTGAACCTGCATATTTCCTCTGTCTCATGTCTGGCGCCCTCCGCCTTAGTCGTATGCGACCGGTTTCCCGAGCAGGCCGTTTCCTTCTCGGCAACCGACGACTTGGCGTTCGTAAACCTGTATTCAGATTTCGTGCCAAGCCAGAAGGCGGAATGATTTCAATGTCTTGCAATGGGTAACTGAGAGAGTTCAAGGATTTATCGCACTTAAAAGGTGCGCCGAGCGCACTCTGGCAGTGCGTTCCAGGCAAATCAGGGCCTGACCCCGGCAGCTGGATCTGTCCCTCGACGAGCAGGTTTGATGCGGAACCGGTCGCTTGCTGACGAGGTCGTCATTAAAGGCAGGCTGGGGCGCGACGACGCTATCGGCGAAGTCGACACCTTGCGGCTGTCCTGGAGAGCGGGGCCCGGTGATTGGGTGGCAACATGGCCGGTCGGAGAGCTTGCCGGCCGGCGTCCCGCCCGATTAGTATCGAACCACTCGAACCTTTCCGGCGCCGGAGCCCTGTTCCGGACGAGCGCCGCATTTGCCTGGAGAACCGTACATGACCCGCAACCGTATTCCTCGAAGCGGCCCCGTCGCCGCAATGTTTGCGATCCTGATCGTGACCGGCGGCGGTATGGAGCTGGCCGGCACCACCGCCCTGGCTGCCGCATCCGAATCGCCGGCCGGGCCGCGCTACGACATGGTGATTCTCGACGGCCTCGTCTACGACGGCCTCGGCGGGGATCCATTCGATGCCGACGTGGCCATCCGCGGCGACCGCGTCGCGGCCATCGGAGATTTCGAGCGCACGGACGCAACCGGCGCGATCGATGCAACCGGGATGGCGGTGGCCCCGGGTTTCATAAACATGCTGAGCTGGGCAACCGAGAGCCTGATCGAAGACGGCCGTGCCCTTAGCGACCTGCGCCAGGGCGTCACACTGGAAGTGTTCGGCGAGGGCTGGTCCATGGGGCCGCTGAACGACGCAATGACGGCCGAAATGATTGCTCGCCAGGGCGATATCCGTTTCGACGTCGAATGGGAGACGCTGGGAGGCTATCTCGAATACCTGGAAGCCCGCGGCATCTCGCCGAACGTCGCTTCATTCATCGGTGCAACGACCGTGCGCATGCACGAACTGGGCGAAGCCGACCGCGCGCCGACGCCGGAGGAACTCGAGCGAATGCAGGCGCTGGTCGCGGAGGCCATGCGCGAGGGCGCCCTGGGGGTCGGCTCTTCGCTGATCTACGCGCCGGGTTTCTATGCCGATACCGACGAACTGGTAGCACTGGCCTCGACGGCCGCGGAGTTCGGCGGCTCATATATCTCGCACATGCGCAGCGAGGGGAACAGGCTGGTCGAATCGGTGCAGGAACTCATCGAAATCGCCCAACGTTCCGGCGCGGCGGCGGAGATCTATCACCTGAAGGCCGCCGGTCGCGACAACTGGGACAAGCTGGACCGGGTGTTCGAACTGGTCGAAGTCGCACGCGCGGAGGGACTGGAGATTCGCGCCGACATGTACAACTACACCGCCGGTGCGACGGGGCTGGACGCCGCCATGCCCCCGTGGGTGCAGGAAGGCGGTCACGACGCCTGGCTCCAGCGCCTGCAGGATCCAGAGATTCGACAACGCGTGATCGAAGAGATCAGAACGCCAGGCGACGACTGGGAAAACCTGTACCTGGCCGCCGGCGGCGCCGAGAACCTGCTGTTCTTTTCGTTCAAGAACGAAAGCCTGAAGCCGTTGACGGGCAAAACGCTGGCCGAAGTGGCCGCGATGCGCGGCACCAGCCCGGAGCGCACGATGATCGACCTCGTGATCGAGGACGACAGTCGCGTCGGGACGATTTATTTCCTGATGTCCGAAGATAACGTTGCGCGCAAGATCGCCAAACCGTGGATGGCATTCGGCAGCGATGCCGGAGCCTATGCGCCGGAAGGCGTCTTCCTTGAATCATCCACGCATCCGCGCGCATACGGCAACGTTGCCCGACTGCTCGGCCGGTACGTCCGCGACCAGCAGGTCATTTCGCTGTCCGAGGCCATTCGTCGTCTGACCAGCTACCCGGCCGACAACCTGAAGCTGCGCGACCGCGGCCGCCTGGCACCCGGCTACTACGCCGACATCGTCGTTTTCGACCCGGCCACCGTCCGGGACCACGCAACGTTCCAGGACCCGCACCAGCTCGCCACCGGGGTCCGCGACGTCCTCGTCAACGGGGAAGCCGTGCTGCGAGATGCTGAACACACCGGTGCCGCACCCGGGCGCGTGGTCCGCGGCTCCGGGTGGACGGGCTGGGTGGAGAACGGCGCCGAAAGACCTTGAAGCGCCGGACGTCTCGACACCAACCGGGCGAAATTTCGGCCGGGGCACTGCTCCACGCAGAGCATGCGATCAGGATTCGCTCCGCCAGCCTGAAGGTTCGGGCCTGTTTCGATGCGATCTCAGCCGGCGCGGGTCTCCCGCACCTGCCGCGCCGCCATGCCGACCTCGACCAGCAGGCAGGCCAGGCCGAACGTGATCAGCACCATCGCAAGCATGAACAACCCGGCAATCCAGAGTTCCAGCCCGGTGGCGACCAGTCCGTCGACGAACAGCGAAACGACTACCAGGCAGATCAGTACGGCGCTGGACACGCACAGACGGATCGACCCGAGAATCAGCCCCGATCGCCGCCGCAACCGCGTTGTCTCTTCGCTCATGCGAGAATTCGGGCCGCCCTCGCCAATATCTCCCAGACGCGCATCGACGGCGCGCTTGCGGTCGATGATTCGGCCCAACCGCACCGACAGCACGTTTAGAAAGCTGCCGATGGCCACCAGCAGGAAAACCGGCGTCAGCGCGGCCTGAATGATGCCGGTAACGGCATCCAGTGATGTCAGGGAGTTCATTGGCGCATGCTACCTCGTCGGATTCCAATCCCGGGCTGTCCGGGCAGATTCCGCGGACACGGCTGTACCCGCGGTACTGTTATATTAATCTGGCGCTATGCTTTCGGCCAAGGTTGAGCCCGGCTGATCCAATCAAAGAGTTGCTCATGAATCGACTGTTCTTGCTTTCCTTACTGCTCGCCTTCGGTATGGCCGAAGCGGCGCCGCGCGAAATCAGCGATCACCAATGGGCCGGTGTCGAGCGCATCATCGCCATCGGCGACTTGCATGGAGACTACGCCAACTACATCAAGACGTTACGCGCCGCAGAACTTGTCGATCACCGCGCAAACTGGGTCGCAGGCGAAACCCATCTGGTTCAGACGGGTGACATTCCGGATCGAGGTCCGGACACGAAGAAAATCATCGAACACA
>DATFJJ010000346.1:0-2763 GCA_035269245.1 Wenzhouxiangellaceae bacterium
CAGGTGGCCGGTCTGGAGAAGAAGGTCGTGCTGATGGGCATGGGCGCGCGTTTTGAAGTCTGGAACGAAAACGTGCTCAACCAGCGGCGAGCCGAAGAGGAGCGGTCGATACAGGAGCAGGCCTCAGCCGAAATGGCCGAGCTGGTGCTGTGATGGGACATGTTCCGGTACTTGAGGAGGCGGCAGTGAACGCCTTGAACGTGCGTGCAGACGGCATTTACCTGGACGCGACATTCGGTCGCGGCGGGCACGCACGGCTTGTCCTGGACCGTCTGGCTCCCCGCGGCCTTTTGATTGCGCTGGATGCCGATCCCGAGGCGATCGAGTTCGGCGAGCGCGAATTCGGCGGCGATTCGCGCCTGCGGCTGGTGCGCTGCAATTTCCGCGAGCTGGGCGCGGTGGTCCGCGACCTGGCCCCGGAAGCCGGCGTCGACGGCATCCTTATGGATCTCGGCGTGTCTTCGCCGCAGCTGGATTCCCCCGAGCGCGGCTTCAGTTTCCGCCACGACGGCCCGCTGGACATGCGGCTGGATCCGGATGCCGGCGTTTCCGCCGCCGAATGGCTGGCCGAAGTCGACGAGGCACGTCTCGTGGAGGTGCTGTTCAAGTTGGGCGAAGAGAAATTTTCGCGCCGGATTGCCAGGGCCATTGTCGAGGCGCGGGAATCCGAGCCCATCCGCACCACGGCGGCGCTGGCGGCACTGGTCGAAAAGGCGGTGCCCGCAGGCGCGGCGCGCGCCAGTCGTATTCATCCCGCCACTCGTACGTTTCAAGCGATCAGGATTGCCGTCAACGGTGAACTCGATGCGCTCGACGAGGCGTTGCAGGCCGCCATCGATTCGCTGGCGCCCGGCGGCCGTCTGGTCGTGATCAGTTTTCATTCGCTGGAAGATCGGCGGGTCAAGCGGGCCATTCGGGAAGCTTCCACCGCGCCGCCGGCCAGCAGACGCATGCCCAGCGCCCCGTCGTTCTCGCCCCGTCTCAAGGCGGTCGGAAAGCTGGTTCGCCCGACCGAACGGGAAGAATCAACCAATCCCAGGGCACGCTCGGCGCGAATGCGGGTGGCAGAACGCCTTGCCGATGCTGCGGCCGGAGATTCGGCATGAAGGCCTGGGCGCTGCTCGTCGTGCTGCTGGTCGGCGTGGTCGCCAGCGCGGTCTCGCTGATCGCGCTCAAGCACCAGGGGCGGCAGCTTTTCATCGAGCTCGAGCGCGAGGGGCGTCGGCACGACCAGCACCAGGTTGAATGGTCGCGCCTGCAGATCGAGCTGGCCTGGCTCGGCGAGACCGGCCGCATCGAGACGCAGGCCATCGATCGCCTGCAAATGAAGTCGCCCGGACAGGTCAGGGTGCTGGTGGCCGAAGATGGCTGAGCCGCGCAACAGCCTCGGTATCTGTCGGCTGCGCGTTGCACTGCTGATCGCGCTGATGGCGCTGGCAGGCGTAGGCCTGATCGCGCGTGCGATCAAGCTGCAGGTCATGGATACCGAATTCCTGCAGGAGGAAGGCGAGGCGCGCTTCCTGCGCCAGGTTGAAATTCCCACCATGCGCGGCCGCATCGTCGATCGCAACGGTCAGCCGCTGGCGGTCTCCACCCCGGTGGATTCCGTGTGGGCGCATCCGGGCGAATTGTTGCAGGCGGCTGATCGCATCCCACTGCTGGCCAGCGTGCTGGACGAGGATGCCGACGCCATCCAGCGTCGTCTCAGCCAGCGCGCCGATCGCCAGTTCGTCTGGATCATCCGCCGGATTCATCCGGAGCTTGCCGATCGGGTTCGCCAGCTCGAAATACCCGGCGTCTTCCTGCAGCGCGAATACCGTCGCTTCTACCCGACCGCAGACGTCAGTGCGCAGGTGGTGGGCATGACCAACATCGACGAGGTCGGGCAGGAAGGCCTGGAACTGGCCTACGACAGCTGGCTGACCGGGCGCACCGGCATGAAACGCGTGATCCAGGACCGTCTCGGACGCGTTGTCGAGGACATCGAGCTGGTGCGCGAGGCCGAGCCGGGTCGCGAACTCCAGCTGACCCTGGACCGGCGCCTGCAGTACCTCGCCTACCGCGAACTGGTGGCGACCATCTCCGAACACCAGGCGCGCTCGGGCTCGGTGGTGGTGCTGGACGTCAAGACCGGTGCCATCCTGGCGATGGCCAACTATCCTTCGTTCAACCCGAATGCGCGCGAGCGCGATTCCACCGAGGGCATCCGCAACCGCGCGCTGACAGACGTGCTCGAGCCCGGATCGGTGGTCAAGCCGTTCGTTGTCGCCGCGGCCATGGAAGCCGGCCTGGCCCGGCCCGACATGATCATCGATACCACGCCCGGGTACATGAACGTCTCGGGACATACGATCGAGGATTTCCGCAACTACGGCGAACTCACCGTCACCGGGGTGCTGACCAAGTCGTCCAATGTCGGCGTGGTCCAGCTGGCCATGGCAATGGACGCTCAGCACATGTGGAGCATGTACTCGCGCCTGGGTTTCGGTCGCGTGACCGGCTCCGGTTTCCCGGGTGAGTCGGCCGGCGTATTGCGCGACTACCAGCGCTGGCGCAAGCTGGAGCAGGCGACGCTGGCCTACGGATACGGTCTCTCGGTCACGCCCTTGCAGCTGGCGCGCGCCATGGCCGCCGTCGCCGACGGCGGCCGTCTCCGCCAGCCCAGCTTCATCCTGGATTCGGATAACCCTATACAGAACATCATGGATCCGGCATTGGCCGAGAAGCTGGCCACGATGCTGGAGACGGTTACCGGCCCCGACG
>DATFJJ010000347.1:0-2643 GCA_035269245.1 Wenzhouxiangellaceae bacterium
GTCCAGCCACTTCGCATAGCCCAGTGGCCCTTGGGCGATATTTTCTTCCACGAATCCCCGCATTGCGGTGCCGACTGCGGCCGGCCATGGCGAAATCGCGGCATGATTCAACCAGGTGTGACGATCGATGACGGGAAACAGTTCGCGGTAGTTCATGAGCCATGATTCCGATTGACTAAGACATGCATGAGTATTACCACATTCGGCTTGTCTCTCGGCGTGCGTGGCAAGGCGTCGGCGAGAAGTCTGCAGCCGGGCCTACATCGAGCGCCGACAATGCAGTCCACGCGCGCCGAGAGACAAGCCCGAAGGGAGCTCCGGACGCACCCGCTCGCCGCGTTCCGCCGCAACTATGCCTTCGGCAGCGCGCCTCGCGAGCGAGCGCGTCCGAAGCTCTGAATGAGGCAATACTCATGCATGTCTTAGCCCGGCTTATTCACCATCCCTCCTACTGCGACGCTGACAGCCTCTCGCTAAGGAGGGATGGTGAATAAGCCGGGCTTAGCAGCCGGGCGCGTCGTGTTCCACTGCGACATGGACGCGTTTTTCGCCAGCGTCGAACAGCGCGACCGCCCGGAACTGCGTGGTAAAGCGGTCATTGTAGGCGGCGATGGGCGGCGCGGGGTGGTGGCCGCCGCAAGTTACGAGGCGCGTCGCTATGGCGTGCACTCGGCGATGCCGGCCGGGCGGGCCAGGCGGCTGTGCCCGCATGCGGTATTCGTTCGCCCCCGGCATGCGCTTTATCGCGAGGTTTCGGGCACAATCTTCGAGATCTTTGCCGACTTCTCACCCTTGGTCGAGGGCCTGAGCCTGGACGAGGCCTTCATCGACATGACCGAAGCCTCGCGCGACGGAGATGTGCTGGAACTCGCGCGCCGGCTCAAGCGCCGAATCTCGGTCGAAGTGAGCCTGACGGCGTCCATAGGAATAGGCAACAGCAAGCTGGTAGCCAAGCTGGCCTCGGCCTACGACAAGCCCGATGGGTTGACCTGGATTCGTCCCGGGCAGGTTCAGCAATTTCTCGATCCGCAGCCTGTACGCAGATTGCCGGGCGTCGGCCCCAGCACCGGGGCACGCCTGCAGGATGCCGGGATTCTCACGATCGGCCAGTTGCGCCGGGCGCCTCTGGACTGGCTCGCCCCGGTGCTCGGACGCCAGGCGCTCGGTTTCCACCAGCGCGCAGCCGGTATCGACGAGCGGGCCGTAAGTGCCGAGCGCACGCGCCGCTCGATCAGTCAGGAATCCACCTTCGAGCGTGATCTGCACGATATGGGCGAGATCGAGGAGGTCATCAGGCAGCAGGCCGCGCGGTGTGCCGGGCGTCTTTCGGAGCGCGGACTTTACGCCCGGTCGGTACATCTCAAGCTGAGGTCGGGCGGCTTCTCGACCCTGACGCGCAGCCGTACCTTGGCAGGTTATACGCGCTCGTCTGCCCGCATTGCGGAGGCCGCCGTAGAGCTGGCTAACGAATGGGCGCGATACCAGTCGCGGGTAGGGGTCAGGCTGATCGGCGTCGGCGTCGCCGCGCTCGAGTCGCGCCCGGATCCGGGCCAATTGCTGCCTGGCGACGCAGCGCTCTGACTTGCCGGCAGCGGGCCTGCCGGCCGAGACATGTTCCCCATCAGCAGCTCTTGTTCAGCCGCGGCCGTTCAACTGCTTTTGGGTTCACCGTACTGGTCGCGCAACTCGCGCCGGAGGATCTTGCCGACGTTGGTCTTGGGCAGTTCGTCGACGAACTCGACGTAGCGCGGCACCTTGTAGCCGGTCAATTCCTTCTTGCAGTGTTCGCGCAATTCGCTGACCGTCAGTGAATCGTCCTTGCGAACCACAATGGCCTTGACCAACTCGCCGGATTTTTCATCCTCCACGCCTATGGCACCGACCTCCAGCACCTTGGGATGCCCGGCAATGACATCCTCGATCTCGTTCGGGTAGACATTGAATCCCGAGACCAGGATCATGTCCTTCTTGCGGTCGACGATGAAGAAGAAGCCCTTCTCGTCGCGGCAGGCCATGTCGCCGGTCTTCAGCCAGCCATTGCCGTCGAGCACCTTGGAGGTTTCTTCGGGCCGGTTCCAGTAACCCTTCATGACCTGCGGACCGCGGATGCATAGCTCGCCGGGTTCGCCGGTCGCAACCTCGTTGCCCTCGGCATCGATGACCTTGCATTCAGTCGAGCAGATCGGAAGCCCGATTGCGCCGTTGTAGTCCTCCAGGTCCATCGGGTTTATGCACGCGGCGGGCGAGGTCTCGGTGAGGCCGTAGGCTTCGATAAGGGGTACGCCGGTCGCTTTCTTCCAGCGCTCGGCGACCGCGCGCTGCACGGCCATTCCGCCGCCCAGCGTGAGGCGCAGCGGGCTGAAATCGAGATTCTCGAACGACGGCGTGTTGAGCAAGCCGTTGAACAGCGTGTTGACCCCGGTGATCGCGGTGAACTTTTCCTTGCCCAGTTCCTTGATGAATCCGTTCATGTCGCGGGGGTTCGTGATCAGCAGGTTTCTGCCACCGAACTTGATGAATACGAGGCAGTTCGCCGTCAGCGCAAAAATGTGATAAAGCGGCAAGGCCGTGACGATGATCTCGCGACCGTATTCGATCAGCTGATTCATCCAGGCCGATGACTGCTGTACGTTGGCCACGATA
>DATFJJ010000348.1:0-5006 GCA_035269245.1 Wenzhouxiangellaceae bacterium
TGGATCAACCTCGACACGGCGTTCTACCGAAACGATGTCGACACGCGCGAGTTCCGCTTCGACGACGGTCGCATCGACACCACCGATTTCGAAACGACCGGCTTCGAGCTGACCAACACGACGCAAATAGGGACCATTGCAAAGACCAGTGCCGGCGAGCCGGTACGACTGACCTACGGCGCGGAGTTCTACACCGACGAGCAGTCCGGCACCCGCAACGGCGCAGACCGGCTTCAGTTCCCCGACGCCGAGGTCGACTATCGGGCCGGCTTCGTCCAGGCCGAAGTGCCGCTTGGTGGCGGTTTCTCGGTAATCCCCGGCGTGCGCTTCGACGCCTTCGAGTACAGCTCGGCGGGCGACTTCCAGGACCGCGACGAAGACGAGATCTCGCCGCGCGTCGCGCTTGGCTGGCAACCGCACGCGTCCGTCTATTTCTGGGCCGAATACGCCGAAGCGTTCCGCGCACCCAGCCTCACCGAACTGTTCGCCGACGGTGTGCACTTCACCGTTCCGCTGGGCCCAGGTCGAGTCGTCGTCAACGAATTCGTGCCTACACCCGCACTGAAACCGGAACGATCCGAGCAGCTTCAGATCGGCGGCCGTTTCCGCCAGCGCGACCTGTTCGACGCCGGGGTAGACTTCCAGCTCGACGCGGTCTGGCACGAAAGCGACGTCGAAAATTTCGTCGACCAGGTGGTGATCTTCATCGCCGGCGAGCCAACCTTCGACCCGCGCACCCAGACCGTGGTCTTTCCCGGCATCACCACCAACTTCAACGTCGATGCCGAGATCAGGGGTTTCGAGTTCGACGCCCGACTGTCCAGCGCGCTCGGCTACCTGCAGGCCTCGCTGGCCGCACTCGATTCGCGGCGCAAGGATTCATCGGGCGGCAGCCTCGCCAGCCTGCAACCCGACCGGGCGACGCTGGGCGCCGGGCTGCATCTGTTCGGGCGCGAGCTGACGGTGGGCGCCGAGCTGGTGGCCGCCGCCGACCGCCGCGACGTGCCCGATCGTGCGCTGGCGACGGCGGGCTTCGGCAAGACCGACGTGTTTGTCAATTACCTTCCGCAAGATGGCCCGTTGGCGGGCTTCGAATTCCGGCTGGCCGTCGACAACCTGTTCGACAAGGACCATCGAATTCACCCCAACGCGATCGAACAGCCCGGACGCAGCGTTCGGATCTCTATCGCGAAGGACTTCCAGTGGCTGCAATGAAAGATACCGAAACGAACCGTGATACCGGCAAGACCCGACCGACGGCTGACACCCCGGGCAAGCTCGACTACGAGAAAGACATCCCGCGCATCGACAGCGCCTTGCTGCTCGGAACGGCCGGCCGGGTCGTGATTGAACACCACGGCCAGCGCTACGAGCTGCGCGAGACTCGCTACGGCAAGTTGATCCTGACCAAATGAAAACCGCCGAATCCAACCCGAACGGAGACAAGCCATGCAACGCCTGATGCCCATCTGTATTCTCGCCGGCCTGATGACCGCCGGCTGCGCAACCACCTCCACCGGCACGCTGGAGCCCGAGCCGCAGCGCGCCGACGCCGCCAGCGTCGCTATCGATACCGCCGGTTTCACGGCACCCGCGGCGGACCGTCAGGCTATTCTCGCGATGGCCGGCGAGTTCGATGTCGACTTCGCGTTTGACGAAACCGTTGCCCTGGTGCCCGGCTATGAGCGCACCGAACCCAAGCGGTCAGACGCCGACGAAGTCGTGCTGCTCATCGAGGACAGCGGCGATCGCATCGTGCTGCAGCACCTGCTGATCGTCGGCAAGGACAACGTCATCAAGCACTGGCGGCAGGACTGGGTCTTCGAGGCCGATCAGCGCCTGGAATTCAGCGACGACCAGACCTGGGCGCTGGTCGGAATTCCCGAAGACACGACCAACGGTGCCTGGACCCAGTGCGTTTACGGCGTGGCCGATACCCCGCGCTACTGCGGTACCGGCAAGTGGAACCATCGCTACGGCCATGCCACCTGGACGTCGGACCGTACCTGGCGGCCCTTGCCGCGGCGCGAATACACCACCCGCGAAGACTACAACGCGCTCAACGTGGAGAATCGCCACACCGTGACGCCGGAAGGCTGGACGCATGAGCAGGACAACAGCAAGGTCGTACGTCTGGACGGAAAAACGGAACAGGTGCTCGTTCGCGAATTCGGATTCAACAACTACAAAGACACCTCGGACTTCGACTTCACACCCGCCTACGAATACTGGGATCAGACGGCCGAATACTGGGCAACGGTGCGCAAGACCTGGCAAAAGCACTTCGAAACGGGCGGCGTTGTGGTCGCTACCGACGTCGACGGTCTGCCGGTCATCGAAGGCCTTTTCGAGCTTGCCGATCGGGTGCGCGAGGGCCGCGTTATCGGAGCCAGCGAAATCGACCGGATATTCGCCGATTACGTCCGCCCCATCGAAGTGGCCAACGTGGCCGCACGCTGAACAGCCCGGTGCATTCCCGCCGCATGCGGCATACGCGTCAGCGCCCCTGGCAGGGCGCTGACGCGATCGTGTTCAAACGTAACCGCGTTGCCTGTAATCCTCGAACCCGGACTCGGTCAGCGCCGCCAGTTCGGCGAACAAATCCGGATCTTCGGCGGTGAAATTGAAGCACGACTTGCCCTGCATCCGCTTGTTCAACGCCGGGGAAATTTTCGCCAGCAGGCCGGGATTCACGTACACGGGCATCAGGTGGTAGCTGACGTAGTTCTTCTGGATCTGAACCCCGCCGAACCACAGCGGCTGCCCGTTCTTCATCACGTGCCGGGTATCCAGATGCAGTTCGTCTTGCCGGTCGATCTTGCGGTCTAGCTTCTCGGCATAGGGAAGCATGATTTTCTTCAGGGCTGCATATACGGTTTCCAGGTCCGCCATTTTCGAGTCCTCGGTCACCCCTGTTATTCGGGTCGGGCAAGAGCCGGCCGGCGCTGGGAAGTCGAGCTTGCGCCTCGGCGAATTGGCAACCGCTGCATGCTGACACGGCCGTCACATACGGATCTTATTTTATGCTTGCTTCCAATCGGAGATTCTTAATGATGAATGCCAAGGTTTTGGGTGCCGCTCTTCTTCTGGCCGTGCTGGGCGGCCTTGCACTCTTCGCGGCCGGTCCGACATCGGCCATGCCGGGCTGGTCGCATTCCGGCCAGACAGATTCGCCCGCCCACCCATCGATAAGCGAAGAGCAACGCGATCAGATCGCCGCGCTTCACAGCGCTTACCGTGCCGCGCTGTCGCAACTCGACTGGAGCATGGGCGAAAATGGCCATGCGCCGGATACGATGCAGCAAGCGAAAGAACTCCGCATGGCACTGCGAGCTGAAATCTCGGATGTGCTCCGGCGCGGGACCGAAGCGACAGGCTCGGCGAGTGAAGGTGGCTGTCCCTACAGCGGCGAGAGAACACCGGTCAAGTTCGCAGATAACGCTCCTACGATGTATCTGTAGGATCTTGCGCGCCGGCAGCCTCGTTCTTCAAACGCCGTCCAGCGGTACGCCAACGCCCGGCTCTGTGCCGGGCTTTTTCATTTTCCGGAGAACGACGTTGTCGTGCCCGAAGTCCGGCGCCTCCGTCAGAGCGATCTGAACATTTGGCGTTATTGCACTCCGACCAAGCCATGCCCACGCACTGACGTGGATACGTTTGCGGTCGAAATACGCCGGGTCAGACCGTCTGGTCGTCGATCAGCGCATCCGCGGCGGTCTTGGCCACGCTGGCAATTCCGTTCTTGCAGCCCCGTTCGTCGGCGTAGCTCTGGCTCGTGCCGACCGTTTGCCCGTTGGTCGACGTGACCACGAACCGCCATTTCCCACCGGGCGTTTCGGTACTGACGACACGTTTGGGATCGACGGAGTGTTTCTTTACCGACTCGATGCCATTCAGCGCACTGGCCTTCTTCTTGTAGCCCTCACTGGCAAGGATGTTCTGTCCGTTGGCGGCCTTGAGCCGAAACCGGAATTCCCCGGCCTTGTCCTTGTAGATCTCGAATTTTCCAGCCATGGTGACCTCCTCTAAGTTTCTGAATGCGGTCCCGCAGCTTGCGGGACGCTGCGTCCATTATCCCCGACGCGTCTCCGATTGCAAGCAAAGACTCATTGCGCGCCAGAAAGAAGAAAGAGTCGCTCTGGACAATCCTGCTCAATCCGACGGGCTTGCGGCATACATGAACCTGGCATAGCCGATCTCGGCGGCGTTCTTCACCAGTTCCACGTTGACCCATCCCACCACATCGGCGAACGGCCGGTCCTGGAACGGCCAGCAGGTGCGCTCCGGCGCGAGTAGTTCCCGGTCATCGAGATCGGAGATCCGATGAACCCAATCGCGGTGGCGCGACGTCAGCTCGGCCGCCATCGCCTCGGCATCGGGCGGGCAGGAAATTCGATGCCGGTCCAGAGAGGCATCGCCGAAAGAATGGTCGACGACCATCGACCACCAATACGTCATATGCCAGAGCAACCAGGCAATGCTGGGCGGCCCAAGGTCGTAGCCTTCGTGCTCGGGCCATTCACCGCGCCACGCCCCGTCGTCGTCAAATATCACGTGCAGCCCTTTCGGCCCGGGACGCCACAGGCATTCGTCTGTGGAGAGACCTTCCAGGTGATATGCGGCGAGGCGCCATGCCGTTTCGTGCTGGCGCAGCAACAGTTTCGCTATTTCATCGGGCTTCGACATGCATCACCTTGTCAGGCATGCGGTCACCCGAAGACGACCGGCAATGGCGCTATTTCCGTTGGGCGACGGTACCAAGATCGCCAAAAACATTGCCAAAAAAAGACCGCCCCGAGGGCGGCCCTTTTTTATTGATGGCTTTAGCCGCTGTCAGCCCGTGGCCCGTATGCGGAATCCGATGCCGGCTGCCACCAGAAGCAGCAACGTCAGCACGATCAGACCGAACGGTCCCGCGACCGGGACTGCGACGGGAGGTCCGACGATCCGAACGTTGTCGATACCCGCATTCAAGAAGCTTTGGTTATCGGTTTCCGCGAACCGCA
>DATFJJ010000349.1:0-5190 GCA_035269245.1 Wenzhouxiangellaceae bacterium
GGTGGACATCTCGATGCCGGCGGTGGCGTTGATTACGATCGCCGCGGTTTCGACCGCGCTCATGGCCGAAAGGGTCTGGCCGCGAAAATCGGGGTCGCCCGCGGTATCGATCAACTGCACCCGCGCCTTTCCGGCGTCGAAGTGCATTATCGCGCTGTCCAGAGAATGCTGATATTGCTTTTCCAGCGGGTCGAAATCGGCCATGGTGTCGCCGCGCTCGATGGTGCCGGGTTCCCCCTTGGCGCCGGCCTTGGCCAGCATTTGCTCCGAAAGCAGCGTCTTTCCACTGCCGGCATGACCCAGGAGGGCGATGTTGCGAATTTTTGCGATTTCCGGAATGGACATGGGCGATACCCTTCAATTTGAATTATTGTCGATGGATTCTCCCATCCTAATCCAGTTCGTAATTTGCGACAACGCAAGCCTCGACCATGAACTCCGGAATGAGGTTTACTGACGTTCTCGTTGGTAACGGCACATCGTTCAGTACCGATTCAGCGTTGCGGCCTTAAGCTTTCAGTCGAAATCACATACCAGCGGCGCTGCCGAAGGAGAAACAAGGATGAAGACTGCACTCAAGGGATTGCTGGCAAGCGGTTTGTTCTTTTCCGGCGCGGCGTTTGCGCAGTCGGCTTCCGTTCACTATGTCTACGCACCGGTTATCGACTTCGAGCCGGTCTACGTGACCGAACAGGTGCCTGTCGAGCGTGAGGTCTGCTGGCAGGAACGCGGTTATCGCAAGACGCGCGGCAACTCTGCCACCGGCACCATCGCCGGGGCGATCATTGGCGGCGTGCTCGGCAATCAGTTCGGCGGCGGCTCCGGCAAGAAGGCCATGACGGCCGCCGGCGCCGCGCTGGGCGCGTCGATCGGTCACGACGCGGCGAAACAGCACCGCCGCCATGGCGGCCCGGTCAGCCGCCAGCGCTGCGAGATCCAGGTCGACTACGAGCCGCGCAGCTATACCTCTGGCTACAACGTTCGCTACGAATACAACGGCGAGGTCTTCGAAACCCGCACCCGCTCCCAGCCCGGCGACGTGATCCGGCTGGAAGTCTCGGCTCGGCCGGTGGGGTAAGCGGATGTCGAAAAAAACCGGTTTCAGGTTTCCGGATTCGGGTTTCCGGAAAAGCACGATCGGGTGAAATGCCTGTAGACCGGACGCGTGAGAGTCGTTCGGGCTTTTCGACTACGGAGTATTGATTACCAACTAAAATTTCCGGAAACCGGAAACCGAAAACCAGAAACCGGAAACCGTCTGTGTCAATCCATGCACGCCGAATACGCCGCCGGTTGAGAGCCGGCGATGAACGGAATGGCGCGGGCGCCGGCGCAGTTTTCATCGGCCAGCACCGGATCCGGCCAATCGATCCAGAACCACTCGATGCCGGCCGGCCACTGCCTGTTTTCGGCCTGCTGCGGCAGAGCGTCGAACATCTTTGCCCATATCGGCAGCGCCGATGCCGCGCCGCTGATACCCGCCGGAGTGTTGTCGTCGCGTCCGACCCACACGATCCCAAGCCATTGCGAGGTATAGCCGGCAAACCACGCGTCGCGACGATCACTGGTGGTGCCGGTCTTGCCCCGTATTGTTGCCGCGCGCGCCGCGGGTCGCTTCAATCGCCAGCTCAGGCTGGCGCCGGTGCCGGTGTTTGCCGCCTGCTCGAGGGCGAAATCCAGCAGCGCCAGCGCATCTCGCTCCTGAATCGGCCGGAGGCGCATGGGGTACCGGGCGATCGCCTTGCCGTCGCTGTCGACGACGTCGGTGATCGCGCGCAGCGGTGTCGAGTATCCGCCGCTGGCGATCGGCTGGTAGAGCTGAGCCACCTGCATCGGAGAAAGATCTACCGCACCGAGGAACGCCGCCGGATGACGCGCCGAGCCGGGCGCCACGCCGAGTTGCTCCAGCAGGCGAAATAGAGGTTGGACGCCGACCTGCAGCCCGACCCTTACGGTCGCCTGGTTATAGGATTTGGCCAGTGCTTCCAGCAGCGCGACGGTGCCGTGGCTGGTCTGGTCATAATTGCGCGGTCGCCAGTCCTCGCGTCCCGGTTGCGGCACGCTCAGCGGCTCGTCGTCGATCGCGGTTACCAGGGTGAAGCGTGCAGGATCGGCCAGCGCCAGCAGATAGAGGAACGGCTTGATCACCGACCCGATCGGGCGTCGTGCATCCAGGGCGCGGTTGAAGCCAACCCGGCGATAGTCGCGATCGCCGACCAGTGCGCGGATTTCACCTGAATCGGGCTGGGCCAGCACGATAGCGCCCTGCAGGGTGCCGCCGGGTTCATCGATTTCGGCCAGCCCGCTAACCAGCGCGCGTTCGGCGTGCTGCTGGGCCAGCGGGCTGAGGGTGGTATGGATGCGCAGGCCTTTTTCGCGCAGGTCCGAATCGCGGTAATCGGCCTTGAGCTGCCGGCGTACCAGGTCCATGAACGCCGGATGGGCGCGGCTCCGGGCGAGGTCGCCCACGCTGGCACCCAGGGGACGCTCGAGCGCGCTCTCGTATTCGATGCGATCGACCAACCCGGTTTCCAGGAACATGCCGAGCACCAGGTCGCGGCGGGCCCTGGCGCGTTCGGGATTGCGGACCGGGTTGTACCAGGAGGCGCCCCTGACCATGCCGACCAGCAGCGCGATCTGGTCGGTGGACAAAGACGAGACAGGCAGGCCGAAATAGTACTCGGCGGCGCGACCGAATCCGTGGATCGCCTGGTTGCCGCGCTGTCCGAGATAGACATCGTTCAGGTAGGCCTCGAGGATCTCCGCCTTGTCGAAACGCGCTTCCAGGCTGATCGCCATGACCGCTTCGTTGAATTTGCGCAAGAGGTTCCGGTCGGCGGTCAGAAACAGGTTCTTGACCAGCTGCTGCGTGATCGTGCTGCCGCCCTGCACCACGCCGCCGGACCTGAAGTTGCTGATCAGAGCGCGCAGGATCGCCTTGGGATCGATGCCGTGGTGGTAGCGAAACTGTCGATCCTCGACCGCCTGGATGCCGGCGACCAGCAAGGTCGGAAACTCCGCGATTGGCACCAGCGTGCGATCGCGCTCGTCGAAAGGTAAAAGGCTGCCGAGTTCGGCGGGCGGCAGGCGCAACAGGTCCAGCCGCCCGCCTTGCGGCTCCTGCAGCGATGCGATCCGGTCGTCGGCGACGATGACCGCAACCGTTCGGGCCGCCTGGACGCCGTCGGCAAACTCGAGATCGGGCAGCGCCAGCGTGAAGCGATTGCCGCTGCGGGTGAATCTACCGGGGAGCAGGGGCTGGGTCTGGCGCATCCCGGCGGCTTCCAGCTCAAGCGCCAGGTCCATGCCCGACAGCGGACGGCCCGGATACAGTTCCAGCGCCCTCGCGTAGACCCTCCCGGCCTGTTTCCACTGACGCTCGACAAAGCGCTCCGAGGCGTGCTTGTCCAGGTACCAGATCCACGGCCCGAAGCAGCCCAGCAGCAATGCCGCGACGAATGGCAGCAGCACCCGGGTCGCAAGTCGCTTTCCCGGATTCCCGGATTTCGAGGTGCGCCCCCGCTTGCGACGCTTGCGGACCTTTGCAGCGCTCATGCGCCGTTGCTCTTGTTCAGGTGCAAAGGACGTTCCGATCGCGGATAATGAGCGGCTGCATATTGCCGGGTTCAGTCATCATGGCATTCGATTATAGATTCCGGCTGGTCAGGCAGGTTGGCTCGTCTGCCGGTATCGCCCGTGGGGGCTTCGGATGAACGAAAATCGACAACGCGATCTGCCCATAGTCACGGTGCTCTGGATGCCCGGTGCCGGTGTCGTTGCGGCCGGGCGCCTGAACCAGTTGGTATCGATCTGCCCGGGAACAGTCGTCGCGATCGGGCCCGATCCGGCGATGCCGGACAGCTACCGTCCCGAGGCCGGGGTGCTCGATCGCATCGTGGCCGATCATCCGGACCGCGACGTGCTTCTACTGCGCGCCGATCTCGATCTGCCACCCGGCTTCTTCGAGCGCCTCGACGGGCTGAGGCCGCTTCTGTCGCCCGACACGGCGGTAGTGCTTGCCGGCAATTACGATAGCAGGGTCGATCCGCTGGCGGGTCTCGAGACTGGCGACCTGGATCTGGATGCCGCCACCTGGTGGGCGGGCGATCGTTGCGCGCAGCTGATTGATTCCCCACCGTCGGATTGCCTTCTGATCGCTGCCGGTGCGGCATCCGGTGAGCCGGCCTCGCCGCGCATCTCCCGTGCGCTGCTGGTCGATGAAATGTACGTACGTGATTCATCCCGCCCTGCCTCGGCGGATCGGATCTGCGAGGATGGCGGCGCCGAATCCGAGCCGCCACTGGGCCACCTGCGCATGCGGATCGAATCGCTGGTGGAAGAAGGTGCCCCGGCCCTGCCGCCGCCTTCGGACCGGCCTGTAACGCTGCACATCGCGCATAGCTGGGGCGGCGGCATCTGGCGCTGGATCGAGGATTTTGCGGCCGGCGATCCGGCGCGCGTCCACCTTGTGCTGATCGCGGTCTCGGACGGTCCGGGTCGCACTTGCGGTCGCTATCTCCGGCTATGTGCGGCGGGAGCCGGGCGCGGGGTGATCCGGGAATTCGCGCTGTCACCCATGATCGAGGCGGTCGCCGACAGGAACGAGCTTTACGCTGCGCATCTCGGGGCTGTGATTGAAAGGTTCGGCGTCGCGCGCATTGCCGTTTCTTCATTGATCGGGCATACGCTGGATTGTCTGCGTACCGGCATTCCGACGCTGGCGATGCTGCACGACTTCTTTCCGCTCTGGCCGCTGTTGGACCGTGATCCTCAGCCTTTTCTGCACCGTGCCGAAGGTGATCCGGACCAGGCCAGGTCCGTGGCGCTTGCCGAACAGCCGAGCTCGATGCAATTCGGGCCGAAAGAGCCCGACTTCTGGAACCGCATCGCCGGCGCCTGGCTCGAGGCTGCCAGCGCCGACGATGTGGCGCTGTGCGCACCGACCAACCACGTGATCGAACGGTTCCGTGCACTCGCTGACCGTGTCGACTTGAAGATCAGCCGCGTACCGCACGGTTTCCGGGCGTTCGAATCTCCGAATGAATCCGAGCCGCCGCCGGCCGGTACACAGCTGCACCTGCTGATTCCGGGTCGGCTGAGCGCAGGCAAGGGCCTGAGGCTGTTGCGCGAGGCATTGCCGCGGTTGGTCGGCAAGATGCGCCTGACCGCGGTGGGCTGCGGCCGTGAAGG
>DATFJJ010000350.1:0-2047 GCA_035269245.1 Wenzhouxiangellaceae bacterium
CGCACAGCCAGATCGACGGTACCCTGGAGCTGCCGAATATCCTCGCCATGGCGCATCGGCTCAACGGTCGCCTGCAGCGCGGCCAGGAACCGCGTTACCCGGGCGTGCTGGCCGATCTGGCGCCTGAGAAATTCGCCGAGATGGGGCAGCAGTACATCGATGAGACGCGCATCCATCGCCAGGATGCGCCGTACTTTACCGACAAGATGCCCAACAACTTCCGCCACGTCGGGCTGATCCTGTCGATCATGCCCAATGCGCGCATCATCGATGCGCGGCGCGCGCCGATGTCGTGCTGTTTCTCCGGCTACAAGCAGCTGTTTGCCGAAGGCCAGGAATTCACTTACAGTCTTGAAGACATCGGCCGATACTACGCCGGCTATGTCGACCTGATGGCGCACTGGAAGCGTCTCTACCCGGACTCGATCCTGCAGGTGGATTACGAGGACGTGGTCGACGAGCTCGAGCCGCAGGTGCGGCGCATGCTGGACTTCCTGGGGCTCGATTTCGAGCCCGGCTGCGTCGAGTTCCATCGCACCCAAAGGTCGGTACGCACGGCCAGTTCCGAACAGGTCAGAAAGCCCATTTATCGCACCGGGGTGGAGCAGTGGCGCCATTTCGAACCCTGGCTGGGCGACCTCGAGCAGGGGCTGGCCGGCATGGATTCAAACAAGCGAGAAAAGGCCTGATGGAATCGAAAGCACATATCGTGGAAAACTGGTTGCCGCGCTACACGGGCACGGCACTGGAGGGTTTCGGCAAGCACATCCTGCTGACCAACTTCGACAACTACGTCGAAAAGTTCGCCGACCGGATGGGGGTCGAAGTGCAGGGTCGCGACAAGGCCATGCGCAATGCCACGGCCGAGGACATCACCATGATCAATTTCGGCATGGGCAGCGCCAACGCCGCGACCATCATGGATCTGCTCAGCGCCGTCTCGCCGCGTGCCTGCCTGTTCCTGGGCAAGTGCGGCGGGTTGAAGAAGAAGAACAAGCTCGGCGACCTGATCCTGCCGATCGCCGCGATTCGCGGCGAGGGCACATCGAACGACTATTTTCCGCCGGAAGTCCCCTCACTGCCGGCGTTCACGCTTCAGCGCGCGGTGTCGTCGACGGCGCGCGATTACGAGATGGATTACTGGACCGGCACTGTCTACACCACCAACCGCCGGGTCTGGGAGCACGACAAGAGCTTCAAGAAATACCTTCGTCGTACCCGCTGCATGGGCATCGACATGGAAACCGCGACGATCTTCATCACCGGCTTCGCCAACAGGATTCCCACCGGGGCGCTGCTGCTGGTGTCCGATCAGCCGATGGTGCCCGAGGGCGTCAAGACCGACGCCAGCGACCGCGTGATCACCGACCAGTTCGTCGACAAGCAGATCGACATCGGCATCGACTCGCTGCGCGAGATACGCGACCAGGGGAGATCGGTCCGGCATCTGCGCTTCGACTAGGAAGCCCCTGACAGCTACTGCGCGCGCGCCTAACGGCGTGCGGCGGTGCTCGGAATCCTCATGTACAACCTCGTACACTGCGGATCCTGCGCTCCGGCGCCCACCGTCAGCCGCGCGCTTGCTACGCTGTCAGCGGCTTCCTCCACTGTGAAAGAGTAACGTGAATCGACGCGGGGATAGTTGCGTAGTCGAACCGCACAAAAAAGGCCCGGCGGATGGCCGGGCCTTTGCTCCCTATGCGGGTACCGCTTACTGCACTTCGAGCGCGTATTGCGCCGAGATCCAGCCTTCGCGGCCCTGGTCGTCGCGGATGTTGAGCCACTCGCCGGCGCGCGCGATCACGTCGACGATCGCGCCGGAATTCAAGGAATAAACCACTGAATTTTCCGTGCTCGGGCCCTGGCGAACGTTCAGCGAGCTGGCGGTAATCACCACCTGCTCGTTCGCCGCGCCGCCGCTGCCGCCGCCGGAAACCGTGTTGCCCATCGCGTCGTAGCGCATCATTTCTGAAGGCGTCACCGAGATCACGTAGTCGACGGCCGCACCGATGACCTGGCGCAGCGCTTTCTCGCGCGGCGTGTTTTC
>DATFJJ010000351.1:0-8684 GCA_035269245.1 Wenzhouxiangellaceae bacterium
ATCGACGACGACTTCCTCGTCCACCCAGTTGCCGCCGGCGTTGATCATGTCGTCGCGGATCGACGCGAACGAGGTCACGCGCCGGTCGCGGATGATGTCGGCCGAAATAGCCATCCATCCGGCATGGCAGATCCAGGCGACCGGCTTGTCCTGGGCGTGCATATCCCTGACGAAACCGACCATGGCGCGGTTGCGCCGCATCTTGTCCGGCGCCATGCCGCCGGGGATGACGACCGCGTCGAAGTCGTTGGCGTGGACGTCGGCCGCGTCGGCGTCGACGTCGACCGCATAGCCCTTTTCACTCGCATATTCGTTCTTGCCCGTGCCGATCACGCTGACGCTGGCGCCGGCTTCGATGAAGCGCAGGCGTGGATAGTGCAATTCCAGTTCCTGGTAGCCGTCTTCGGCGAGGATCGCTATCTTCTTGTCGGACAATTGCATGTGGATACTCCGTTCGAGTTTCGCCTCTCATTATTGCAAATCCGCCACCAGCCGCGAGGGGCCTCGCGGCCGCGATCAAACCCGCTCCGTCGCCGGCTGATCGGCAACTTCAAGAATCTGCTCAGGCCCATCGATCGAACGGAATGTCCAGTCCCTGTGCCTTTGCGCATTCCCGCGCCTCGCCGTAGCTGGCCGAGACGTGGCGGAACACGCCCATGGCCGGGTCGTTGGTGAGTACGCGTTTCAGCCGTGCGGCGGCTTCGGGCGTGCCGTCGGCTACGATCACCTGGCCGGCGTGCTGGGAATAGCCGATGCCGACGCCGCCGCCGTGGTGGAAGCTGACCCAGGACGCGCCCGAGGCGACGTTGACCATGGCGTTGAGCAGCGGCCAGTCGGAGATGGCGTCGGATCCGTCTTTCATACCCTCGGTTTCGCGGTTGGGCGAGGCCACCGAGCCGCAGTCGAGATGATCGCGGCCGATCACTATCGGCGCGGATACTTCCCCTCTGGCGACCAGGTCGTTGAAGATCAGCCCCGCCTTGTCCCGTTCGCCAAGCCCCAGCCAGCAGATTCGGGCCGGCAGACCTTCGAATTCCACTCGCTCGCGCGCCATGCTCAGCCAGCGCTTCAGTCCTTCATGTTCCGGGAAGGCCTCGAGCAATGCCGCGTCGGTGCGGTAGATGTCTTCCGGGTTACCCGACAGCGCGACCCAGCGAAACGGGCCTCGGCCGACGCAGAACTGCGGCCGTATGAATGCCGGCACGAAGCCGGGGAAGTCGAATGCGCGCTCGAAGCCCTCGTCGAATGCCCGCTGACGAATGTTGTTGCCGTAGTCGAACGTGACCGCACCGGCGTCTCGTAACCTGACCATGGCCTCGACGTGGCGCTTCATGCTGGACAGGCTTTTCTCCACATACGCCTTTGGATCGCGCTGACGAAATTCGCTGGCCTGCTCCAATGTGAATCGCACCGGCACGTAGCCGTTGAGCGGGTCGTGGGCACTGGTCTGGTCGGTCAGCGTGTCGGGCGTGATATCGCGTTCGATCAGTCGTTCAAGCAAGTCTACGGCGTTAGCGACCACCCCGATGCTTACACCGGCTCTTTGATCCTTGAGTTCAAGCGCGCGGTCCATTGCCGTGTCGACGTCGTCGTGGACTTCGTCCAGGTAGCGCTTGGACTTGCGTCGTTCGAGCCGTGAGCGATCGACATCGGCGATCAGGCAGGTGCCACCGTTCATTGTGATGGCCAGCGGTTGTGCGCCGCCCATGCCGCCGCAGCCGGCGGTCACGTTCAGCGTGCCTTGGAGGTTTCCATCGAAGTGCTGGCGCGCGCACTCGGCGAACGTCTCGAACGTGCCCTGCAGAATACCCTGGGTCGAGATGTAGATCCATGACCCGGCGGTCATCTGCCCGTACATGATCAGGCCCTTGGCGACCAGTTCGTCGAAGTGGTCCTGGGTGGCCCAGGCCGGCACCAGGTTGGAGTTGGCGATCAGCACGCGCGGCGCGTCCGGGTGGGTTCTTACCACGCCCACCGGCTCGCCGGACTGCACCAGCAGCGTCTCGTCGGGCTCGAGTCTTTTCAGCGTTTCGACGATCGCATCGAAGGCGGGCCACGAGCGCGCCGCCTGGCCGCGTCCGCCGTAAACGATCAGGTTGTCCGGATCCTCGGCCACTTCCGGGTCGAGGTTGTTCATCAGCATGCGCATAGCCGCCTCGGCGGCCCAGGTCTTGCAGGTTTTTTCGCTGCCTCGCGGCGCGTGGATGATGCGTTTCTCGGACATGATCGATTTTCGGAAATAGCGCTCTAGGACCCCATTCTAGCGTTACCGGTCGCCAGCGACCACGTTCGCTTGTCAAGGCCAAGGACTGGTTTCGAATGAGCGCGGCCTGGGCATGACGCAGCTTGTTGGGCCTGAACAATCAAAGGAACAAGAAACGATCATCCGCAATCGACGGACTCGATTCTGCGCTCGCCTTCCTCGACCACAAGCGCCGTAAGCGCACCGCCCCAGACGCAGCCGGAATCCAGGCAGATCGCCTGGCTGTTCTGGTAATTGTGGTAACCGAGCATCGACCAGTGGCCGAATACGACCGACCAGTCGCGCCAGGATTTGTCCAGCATTTCGAACCAGGGGCGGAAGTCCTTGGGCGGGTCGTTCATATCGCCCGATGACTTGAAGTCGAGTCGGCCGTCGGATTTCGCAAAGCGCATCCGCGTCAGAACGTTGGTGGTGGTTCGCAGCCGGACGAAGCGTTTCTGGTCGGGTGCCCAGCGGTCGGGCTCGTTACCGTACATATTGTCGATGAACTTGCCGAACTTCTTGCCGGTAAGCGCCTGTTCGACTTCGGCCGCGCTCTTTCGGGCCTGGTCCCGGTCCCAGCGCGGATCGATGCCGGCGTGCACCAGCGCGATCCGGTCGGCCTCGTTCAGCCACAGCAGCGGCTGGGCGCGCAGCCATTCTAGGATCCGATCGCCTTCGGCGTGGTTCAGGATCTTCTCGAACTCCGGGTTCGGTTTGCGCACCTTGGGGTGCATGTGGGCGTAGGCCAACAGGTGCAGGTCGTGGTTGCCCAGGACCGAGAAATGCGGCTCGCCCAGGGCTACTATCCTGCGCAGCACTTTCAGCGATTTGCCGCCGCGGTTGACCAGATCGCCGGCCAGGCAAAGCCGGTCGGAGGCCGGGTCGAAGGCCAGCTTGTCCAGCAGACGTTCCAGGGGTTCCCAAAAGCCCTGAATGTCGCCGATGTAAATGTCGCGACGGCGGCTCATGATCGATCCTCCCGCTTTCTGACCCACTCGGCCATACGGTCGAATTCATCCAGCGAAAGCGTTTCAGCGCGCCGGACGGGCTCGATGCCAAGGTCTTCCAGTTCCTGCTCGCTCAGCGCACCCTTGAGCGTGTTCTTCAGCGTCTTGCGCCGCTGACCGAACGCCGCGCGCACCACTTTTTCGAGACACGGCAGCAACGCGCGCTTTTGATCCGAGAGCGCCCTCGGCACGATACGCACGATAGCCGATTCCACCCGCGGCGCCGGCGTGAACGCGCCCGGCGGCACGCGAAAAAGCATGGTGACGTCGGCGCGCGCCTGAGTCATCACGCCCAGTCGTCCCCAGGCCTTGCTGCCGGGCACGGCAGCCAGCCGGTCTACGACTTCCTTTTGCAGCATGAAATGCATGTCCGTGAGGACGTCGGACTGATCGAGCAGGTGAAACAGCAGCGGCGTGGAAATGTTGTACGGCAGGTTGCCGATGATCCGGAGGTGCTTGTCGCGACCATTGTCGCAACTATCGTCTTCGGCCAGTTCGCGAAAATCGAACGTCAGCGCGTCGGCCTGGTGAATCACGAGGTTGTCCCTATGCCCCAGCCGCGCCGGCAGTTCGGCCACCAGGTCGCGATCGAGTTCGATCACGTCGAGCCGGTCGACACGCTCGAGTATAGGCGCGGTGAGCGCGCCCATGCCCGGCCCGATCTCGACGATCCGGTCCTCGCGCGCGGGCGCGATCGAGCCGACGATCCGGCGGATCACGGATTCGCTATGCAGAAAGTTCTGGCCGAAGCGCTTGCGCGCGCGATGCGTCATGTGATGCCGGATTGCCGAATAAAGCGAAAGGGTACCGCACGGCGGGCAAAGAGTGGACCTCGCCCTGGCGTGACGCGGCGGTTATCGATTGGGGGCTGCTTCTGGAAAAGCGTTGAACCACGAAGGACGCGAAGGAAATGCAGGCTCGTCCGGGGAATTTTTCAGCTCTGCCAAGACGAACTCAGGCGCTGGAACGGAATCATCGGTGCGTTGTAGTTCTTTCTTCGTGCTCTTCGTGCCCTTGTTGGATGCCGTTGAATCTTCCGCGGCAAGCCCGTTCGCCGGCAGGCCGGCTCCCACACCCGTAGAAGACTCCCGGCCGATTCATGCGCCGTAACCTTTTTACGGTTGTGGCAGCTTGCCTCGCAAGCGATGCTTTTCCGTAAAGGCGTAACCCTTAACCCTTAACCCTTAACCCTTAACCCTTAACCCTTAACCCTTAACCCTTAACCCTTAACCCTGTCCGCCATTGTGCGCGCAAGCTCGATCGCCGCCCGCATGCTCCCCGAATCAGCCTTGCCCGTGCCGGCCAGATCAAGTGCGGTGCCGTGGTCTACCGATGTACGGATGAAGGGCAGCCCGAGCGTGACGTTGACGGCGTTGCCGAAACCGGCGTACTTGAGGACCGGCAGGCCCTGGTCGTGATACATCGCCAGCACCGCATCGAAGCGTTCCAGGTGGCGCGGTACGAACGCGGTATCGGCCGGCAGCGGTCCTTCCAGCCGCATGCCTTCGGCCTGTAATTTGGCGATGACCGGCTCGATGGTCTCGATTTCCTCGCGGCCCAGGTGACCGCCCTCTCCGGCATGCGGATTGAGTCCCAGCACTGCAATTCGCGGGTTCGGCAGGCTGAACCGGCTGACCAGGTCGCGGTGCATGATCTGCAACGCCTCGCTGAGTCCGGTGCGGCTGATGGCGTTGGCAACCTTTCGCAGCGGCAGATGCGTGGTCGCCAGTGCCACACGCAGTTGGTCTGCCACCAGCATCATTACCACGCGTTCAACGCCGGCCAGCGCTGCCAGGAACTCGGTATGTCCGGAGAAAGCATGCCCGGCGTCGTTGATCACGCCCTTGTGAACCGGGGCGGTCACCAGTGCGGCGGCACTCCCTTGGATGACGGTTTCGGCGGCCAGCTTCAGCGTTGCCAGCACATACCCGGCGTTGCCTGGATTGAGGCGTCCGGGCACGTTGGTCTCAGCCAGCGCCACGGGCAGGCAGCGAACCGTTCGGTCATCCAGGTCTGCGGTGTCCCGGCCGGGCTGCCATTCCTCGATCCGGCGCCCCAGACCCTGGCGAGATGCGGTGTGGGCGAGCAGTTCCGGATCGGCGACCACGACAAGGTCGGCCCGGCCCGCGGCTGCTCTCACGGCTAGCTCGGGACCGATGCCGGCCGGTTCTCCGGCCGTAATCAGCAGAACCTTCCGCGTCATGTCGACTTGCCGTCTAAAGAAGGATTTCGACGTAGGCCTCGTCACGCATCTGGCGCAGCACGCGGTCGATTTCCTCGTCGGAACGCTGCTGTACGATCAGGTCGCGTGCCTCGGCCCGCAGGGCTTCTTCGGTGCGGTCCGCCGTGCGCTCGCCTTCGAGCATGACCAGATGCCAACCGTCGCCGGTCTGGAACGGCTGGCTGACTTCGCCGGGCTCCAGACTGTCACAGACCGCCTGGAAAGTCTGCCCGTAGGCGCCCTCGGGAAACCAGTCCATCAGTCCGCCGATGTTGGCGGTGCGCTCGTCGTCCGAGAATTCGCGCGCCAGTTCCGCGAACTCCGCACCATCCTGGATCTGCGCATGCAGGTTCTCGATCAACCGTCGAGCATCGTCAGGGGAAACCAGCTCCGACGGCTGGACCATGATATGGCGCGCCTGCCGCTCGTTGACGATGATTTCGCCGCGCGGACGCCGGTCGTTGACCCGGACCAGCATCAGGCTGCCGTTGCCCAGGATCGGTTCGGAGATTTCGCCGGCTTCCATGTCGCGGATACGATCGGCAAGCTGGCGCGGCATGGTGTTGAGATTGCGCCAGCCCACTTCACCGCCGTCCAGTGCGTCGGGCGAGTCGGAGAAATTCACGGCGGCCTCGGCGAAGTCCATGCCGTCGATGACCTGCTGCCGAATTTCGTTGATCCGTTGCTCGGCCTCGCGCAGGTCGGCGGGCGTTGCCGATGGTGACAGCTGCAGCGCAATCTGCGACAGGTGATATTCGTCGCTGCCGAACATGTCCGAATCCAGGAGCATGTCGACCTCGGTATCGGTGATCTGGTCCATGCTCTCGACGATTCGCTGGGTGAGCTTGGAGGTCAGTAACTGGTTGCGGACATCCTCGCGGAATTCGTTGAAATCGAGACCGTCGGATTCAATCGCCTGACGCAGCTGGATCAGCGTGAGCTGATTCTGGCGCGCCACGTCGGCCAGAGAGCGGTCGACCTCCTGGTCGGTGACGCGGATGCCGGTCGCCTCGGCGCGCTGGACCTGCACCTGGTTCATGATGAGGCGTTCCAGCACCTGTTCCTCGAGGACTTGCGGCGGCGGCTGCCGCTCGCCGCGCTGCTGGATCTGGCTGAGCACGCTATCCATCGTCGTTTCCAGCTCCGAGCGCAGGATGACGCCCTCGTCCACGATCGCGACGATCTCATCCATTTTCTGATAGGTCTGGGCGCCTGCGAGCAGCGGCAGCATCAGTGCCAGAACCATTGCGGAGAATCGAATTGCAGCTTGATACATGATGATTCGTTACCTCTGAACTTATCTCGTAAACAGATTGTATGGTCGGCGGCCCAGGCTGCCCAGTCCTTTCAGATGGAGCTCGATGAAGAACGCCGTTCGTTTTTCCGACTCCCGGTCGCGAATGTAGCGTCTGATCGACGCACGTACCGCCCAGCAGCAGCTTTCGTACTCGATGCCACCCAGAAGTTCCAGCGGGGTCGAATCCTTGAACGAATAATCGACTCGGCTGATCAGGTTCAGGTTCCGCGTCAGCGGGTACCGCGCCCTGATATCGATCTGATCGACGCTGTCGCGCCTGAACCGGTAGCCGAGCTGAACCTGACGGACATCCTGGCCCTGCCATCTAAGACCGAAAGCGGCCACATCAGTTTCATTGTCTTCCGGATCCCACTGCAAGCCGGCGCTGACCAGAAAGCGGTCGGTCGGCTGCCAGTTGACTTCGCCCACCGAAGCGGAAACCAAACGGCCCTCTTCGGGCGTGTTGTTCAGGCCCACGCTGGGGTCGTCCAGGAAAAGGATCTGGCCGACGCTGGCGTCGACGATACTGCGGCCGTTATCGTCGTCCAGCAATCGGCTGGTCAGCGCCAGCGTGACCTGGTTGGCATCGGTTTGCCGGTCGGCGCCCGAAAAGCGGTTGGTCTGGAACAACTGCGCGAAGCTGAAGGTCAATTCGCGAGTGTCGAACAATGGCAGATCCTGCTGCTCGCGACCGGGGACGTATAAATAAAAGGCCCGGGGCTCCAGTGTCTGAAGGCGACCCGACGACGTGCGCCGTTCGAATATCAGCCCGCCGTCCAGGCTGAAGATCGGCTGCACCCGCGCCGGGCTGTCATCGCCGGTTTCGGAGTCTTCCAGGCTGTAGGCAGTGCTGCGCAGTCCTACCGCCGGCTCGAAGAACCAGCCGGGCCGGACGACTCGGAGCGCCAGTTCCGGCAGCGCGTCCAGCCGCAAGCCGGTCACGCCCTCGCTGCGCTCGAAGTAGACCGCCTCGCTGTTCAGTCGCAAGGCCAGCCCGGCGGGAAGCGGCCAGTCGCCGTCGAATTCCACCCGGGGCAACCGATCGTAGGGCTCGCGGTCTTCGCGCACGTCACGGTCGAGTACCTGGAATGTGTCGAAAGTGCTCTGCATCTGCCAGAACTTGCCGCGACCGGCGATGGTGAAATTCGAGCGGAGGAACTGGATGGAACTCGAATCAAGATCGTTGCCCAGGTCGAGGAAATAATCCTCGTCGCTGACGCGGTTGAGGTTCAGCCGGCTGGTCCAGTTCGGCGCCAGGCGCGCCCGGTAGCGGATGCGCCCCAGCCAGCGGTCGCGATTGTCGTTGCTGTCGTCGGGCAGGTAGTCGAGGTTTAGGGTTCCGGCCTGGCTGCGAGTCAGGAAGCGGTATTCCGAGCCGAGCATGAAGCCCCGATCGCCGATCAGCCGCGGCGTGAAGGTTGCATCCTGGTTGGGTGCGATGTTCCAGTACCAGGGCACGGCAAGATCGATCCCGTTGTCGCTGCTCGAGCCGAACTGCGGGTACAGAAAGCCGGATTTGCGTTCATCGTTGAGCGGAAAGCTCAGCCAAGGCGAATACAGGATGGGCACGCCCTTGAACTCGAGACGGGCATTGCGCGCGGTGCCGACCCCGCGCTCGAAGTCCAGGTCCACGTCGCCTGCCTTGAGCTGCCAGTCGGGGTCCTCGACGTCACAGGTCGTGAAGTCGAAGCGCTTGACCTGAGCGTGCGTCTGGTCGGTCATCCGCACGAGGTCGGCGTTGCCGGCGCCGGCCGCCCCGGCGATGTAATAGCGAACCTGCTCGAAGCTGCCGGTAGAGGATTCGGTGTTGTAGCGCGCACCAGCCGCCTTGAGGCGCACCAGCGCGTCGGAATATTCCAGCCATCCCGGGACCACGACTTCGCCGGTTTCCGGGTCGTAGATCAGTTCGTCGGT
>DATFJJ010000352.1:0-2277 GCA_035269245.1 Wenzhouxiangellaceae bacterium
CGGCCCCAGGCCTTTTTCGATGTACCAGAACACCCCGCCGGAGACGCTGCCGTCGGCGTTGACCTGCCGGTACTTCACGCCCAGGGTCGCTTCGGCCATCTTGGTGGCCATGCCGACCAGCGCGATCACCCACATCCAGAAGATCGCGCCCGGACCGCCCAGCGCAATCGCGGTGGCCACGCCGGCGATGTTGCCGACCCCGATGGTGGCCGCCATCGCCGAACTTACCGCCTCGAACGGCGAAATCGAACCGTCGCCGGTATCCATCTCGCGGCGGAAGAACTTGCCGAAGCTGTGGTGCCAGGCGTGGCGCAGGTAGCGGAACTGGAAGAAGCCCAGCCGAATCGTCAGGTAGAGGCCGGTGCCGGCCAGCAGGATCATGAAGGGAGGGCCCCAGACAATGCCGTTGACGAAATTGTTTATCGTTGCAATCCAGTCCGCCATGATCGGTCTCCCTGAGCGTTTTTCCGGCTTTTGCGTTTATTGTTGATGCAGCAACAAAATATCAATGTATTCGCTGCGCGCTCAATCTTATCCGATCATGGCTCGAGGGGCCGGGGCCTGGAGCATCATTCTCCGGCAATGACCGCCCGGGCGTGTTCCCGCAGGAATCGAGCCAGATCCTTCGCGTCGCAAGAGGTTTTGCGGGTAAACGAAAATTCGTGCTCGGGCTGCAGTTCCCGGTCCAGCCAGATGCCTTCTTCAACCGGCGCCGGGCGCTGGTCGGCCAGCCAGAGGATGGTATCGGCCCCCTGTTCGGCGTTTCGGAGAATCCCCTTCAGGGCCGTGCGGAATCCGGGCAGGGCGGTCTTGACACCCTCGGTGTCGACCCAGCCGGGGTGCATGACATGCGCGACCGGTGCGCCCTGCCACTGGTCGTTCCAGTAGCGCGTCAACTCGACCTGAGCGCGCTTGTGCATGGCGTAGGCGGCCATGCCGTCGTAGTCCTCTTCGTCGCGGCAGTTCATCTCTTCCAGCTTCAGCGGTGTGCCGTACATGCCGCCCGAGGAGACGTTGATCACGATGCCCTCGGCATTCAGCAAGCCTTTTTCGTGCAATTGCCCGGTCAACACGAAGGGTCCCAGCAGATTGGTGGCGAATGAAGTTTCCGGGCCTTCGTCGGTGGTGCTGAAGTCATTGAGCAGAACGCCAACGTTGTTGACCAGGACGTCGATGGTGCCGTCACCAATTTCGGTTTTGCCGAACAGCCCGCGAACGTCGGCGACCGATGCCAGATCGACCGGAATCGGCGTGACGGCTTCCGGGTGCTCGGCATCCTCGCGCAGCGCCTCGAGCTTGCCGGCGTCGCGCGCCAGCGCCAGGACGGTTGCGCCGCACCGATTGGCCGTCAACGCGACGGCGCGGCCGATGCCGCCGGTGGCGCCCGTCACCACCCATCGCTGCCCGGAAAAGTCGGGCTCGAATTCTTCCCATTCGGACGATCGACGCTGGAAACCCAGCGCGCTGAACGAGCGCAGGAACCGACCGTAGAACAAGAGGCTGCCGAGTGCGCGAAGCATCAGTTATCTTCCGCGCCGTTGTCGCCGCCACTGCGCTCTGCCAACTGAGCCACCGCGTGCTGTACGTCGTGCCCGCTGGGCGCCTGGTGCAGCCTGAGTCCGAATTCGGGAATAATTGCGTAGATATGGTCGAAGATGTCGGACTGGATGTTCTCGTAGGGCACCCAGCTGGTCTGGTTGGCGAAGCCGTAGACCTGCAGCGGGATGCCGTTCGGGCCGGCCTCGAGCTGGCGCACCATGAACGTGAGATCATGATTGATGTTCTCGTTGTCGCGCAGATAAGCGGTAAGGTACGCGCGCAAGATGCCGAGGTTGGTCAGGCCGCGCGTGTTCATCGGCGAGGACGGGTCCACGCCGTCGGCCCGGTTAGCTTGCTGGATTTCGGTGGCCTTTTTCTCGATGTAGTCTGACAGCAGGCGGGCACGCCGCAGCCGATCCAGGTCGTTTTCCGATGCAAATCCGACGCTGGTCGCGTCGATGTTGATGGCGCGCTTGATACGCCTTCCGCCCACGGCCTCGATGTTGCGCCAGTTCTTGAAAGAGTCCGAGATCAGGGCGTAACTCGGGATAGACGTGATGGTCTTGTCCCAGTTGCGTACCTTGACCGTCGTCAGGCTTATATCGATCACGTCGCCGTCGGCCCCGTACTTCTGCATCTCCAGCCAGTCGCCCACCGACAGCATGTTATTGGCCGAAAGCTGTATGCCTGCGACCAGACCGAGAATCGGGTCCTTGAAGATCAACAACACCACTGCGG
>DATFJJ010000353.1:0-2524 GCA_035269245.1 Wenzhouxiangellaceae bacterium
ACGACGATGAGTTCATCAGCATGTCGGAAGCGGCCGGCGCTGAAGGGAGTGACCAGGGCCTGGCGTACGCGGGCGCGCGCTACAAGACAGCCGGTGGTGCGAATATCGGCGTGCTGTATCAGCATTCCTTCGAGACGTTCAACACGCTCTATGCCACCGCTGAATATCCCATTGTCCTGAATGACAGGGCGACGCTGAAGACCTTCGTGCAATACACCGATCAGAGCAGCCATGAGGATGCGTTGATCGGTCGTTTCGATACGTCCATGGCGTCGGCAAAACTGGAGCTCCAGCAGGGGCCCTGGGTCTGGCGGGCGGCGGCCAGCACCACCGACGATGAAAAAGGGATTCAGAAGCCGTACGGCAACCCCGCCAATTACCTGTCCGTGATTGTCGAGGACTTCGACCGTGCGGGCGAAGATGCCTGGTTGTTGGGCTTTTCCTATGACTTCAGCCGGATCGGCCCGGGAGACCTCAGCCTGTTCGCCAATGTGGTGTCCGGCGATACGCCGGATACCGGCAGCAGCGCCAGTCCCGACGAAACCGAGTACGACCTCACGGTCGACTATCGCTTTCAGGAGCAATGGGCCGAGAGGTTATGGGTACGGCTGCGCGCCGCCTATATCGATCAGGACGAAGCAGTCGGAGGAAATGACTTCTTCGATTTCAGGATCATCCTCAACTACGAGTTCGATCTGCTTTAGCCACTAATCCATGCCCATGCGTCCGCGACTCACAGGGCGGCGCCGGCATCCGCGGGAAACGAAGAGAGATTGTCATGAGACGAACCCATATTGATTCTGCCAGCCGGAATCGTTCCGGCCGAGCGCGCATGCTCGTGCTGGCGGTCACCACGATCCTCGCCTTCGGCACCGCGGCGGCCGATACACCGCCGGATGCCGGCGAGATCCTCGAGCGCCTGGAGGCGCTGGAAGCGCGCCAGAAGCAACTCGAGAACGAACTGGCCGAGCGCGATGCGCGAATCCGGGAGCTCGAAAGCACTGGCGCCAACGGCCGACCGGCAGCCGAGCCGCGCCGGGAGCTGCCGCCCGGCCTGACCGACGGGATCGGCGCGCCGGAAACCGAGATCGCGGCCGAGACGACGACCGGCGGCCCGCGCACCCCGCCGGCCGTGGACCCGGCGCCCGATCGCGACAGCTACGGGCTCTTTCAGCCGGGCGGGCAGGGATTCAAGCTGGTGGATACGCCCCACGGCGACCTGAACTTCAGCGCCTGGGCCTACATCCGCTATCTCAACCAGGAGGGTCTCGACGATACCTACGTCGATGCGTTCGGGCGCGAGCGCCAGATCAATCAGCGAAACGACTTCCAGCTCAACAAGATCAACCTGTACTTCAAGGGCTGGGTGTTCGATCCCGCCTTGCGATACACGTTCTATACCTGGACGTCCAATGCCAGCCAGGGCGAGTCCGCATCGGTCGTCATCGCCGGCAACCTGAGCTATCGGTTCGCCCCGGAATTCGACCTGGGTGTGGGTATCGGCGGTCTGCCGGGCACTCGCACGCTGCGCGGCACCTTTCCCTACTGGAACAAGGTCGACAACCGCACGATCGCCGACGAGTTCTTCCGGCCCAGCTACACGACCGGGATCTGGGCGTCCGGGGCGTTGGAGAACAATCTGAACTATCGCGTCATGCTCGGAAACAACCTCAGCCAGGTGGGCGTGAGTGCCGACCAGCTCGATAACGGCCTCAATACCTGGTCCGGTGCACTGTGGTGGACGCCGCAGGGGGAATACGGCCCGGCCGGCGGCTTCGGCGACTTCGAATACCACCAGGACCCGGCCACGACCTTCGGCATCCACCTGACCCGCTCGCGCGAGGACCGCCAGAGTCAACCGGGCACCGAGGACATCGAGAACGCCCAGATCCGTCTTTCCGACGGCACCTTGCTGTTCCAGCCCGGCGCGTTCGGCACGGACGGAAGGGTCAACCGTGCCACCTACCTGATGGCCGCGGCAGACGCCGGCGTCAAGTACCGCGGCTGGTCGCTGGAGGGCGAGTATTTCTGGCGCTGGGTGGATGATTTCGCGACCGTCGGCAACGTTCCGGTCGACAGCCTGTTCGATCACGGTTTCCAGCTTCAGGTCGGCAGCATGCTGGTGCCGAACAAGCTGCAGGCCTACCTTGCCGGCTCGAAGGTCTTCGGCGAGTACGGAAACCCCTGGGATCTCGCCGGCGGTCTCAACTGGTATCCGAACGAGCGCCGCCTGTTCCGGATCAATTCGGAGCTGCTGTACCTCGACGATTCTCCGGTCGGGTACTCCAGCGTGCCGTTCGCGCTGGGCGGCAACGGTCTGGTCTTCCACACCAACCTGGAGATCATGTTCTGATGATTTTCCATGGTTTTTTCAGCTTGTCCGGCACGTCCCGGCCGGCCGGCTGCGCGCGGGCGCCGGCCGGTTCGGCCCCGGCGTTCGCGATCCGGCTGCCCGGCTTGCCGCGGGGCAACCGGGAATGCTCCTCGTAGCAACGGAGCGTGCTCGAATGCTGACCTGGATACG
>DATFJJ010000354.1:0-2395 GCA_035269245.1 Wenzhouxiangellaceae bacterium
CAGGGCTCGCTCCTACGAAAACCTGGGACCCCAAGCCCTTCGTAGGCGCCTGCCCCGCAAGCGAATGACCGCGCATCCCCAAACCCTTCGCGAGCAGGGCTCGCTCCTACGAAAACCTGGGACCCCAAGCCCTTCGTAGGCGCCTGCCCCGCTAGCGAATGACCGCGCATCCCCAAACCCTTCGCGAGCAGGGCTCGCTCCTACGAAAACCGGGAAATCCCCAAGCCCTTCGTAGGAGCCTGCCCTGCAGGCGATTCGTTACGCCCCACCAAAACCTTCGCGAGCAGGGCTCGCGCCTACGAAAACCTTTAAAGCCGCCACAATCCGCATGGACGCACCCCGGGTCGCACGGACTGAGGAACCGAAGACATTCCGAACACGATTCGGCTATCTCATCTCAGTCCAGCCGGAGCGTCGGATCCCCGAGCAGAATCCAGTTGAACAGCGCGTCTCCGCCCGCAGGCACGGCAGCGCGAGTCAACTCGATCGCCCGACCCAGCGTTTCGCCGTTCAACTGATGCTGCAGTACCGTACGGGCAAACCACCCGTTGGTGCCATAGTTGGAAAGAACGCCTGCCCCGTGCACCGCCACTGCGCCGTTGGGCACACCTGGAATTGCATTGCCCAATGCGTCCTCGCGATAGCCGTTCATCCAGCGGTGAGCGACGGTGTCCGACGACGGCGAAACGAAATATGTCGTGTAGCACGTCATGGTGCCGATCAGCGTCGGGAAGCCTTCATTGGAAAGCTCGCCGATATCATCCGGCGTCAAAAGACCCTGGAACGTCCACATTGCCGGCGAACCGTGGCCGACGAATCCGGACAGCGAGCGGCCCTGTTCGAGCAATGCGAAAAACGCCTCGCGAGCCGCGTCGGCTGTCGAAACGCCGGCCGGCGGAACGACCTCGTCGAAATGCACGCCGGCAATGGCAGCGCCGGGCCAGCCGCTGCCGACCAGCGCATCGCTCAACCCAGCCGCCTGTTCGACGAACGATGCCTGGTTGGGATCCTGGGAATCGGTGACCCATACCGCATTCGAAAGCGCGCCCGGATCAGCGTCCCAATCCAGCGTCTTGGTGACGATGGATTCGAGATCGTCGAGACTGCGCACCGGCCACCTGCCGAGCGCCTTGTCCGGCCGCCCGTCGCCGTCCAGGTCTGCAAGCAGAGGGTCGGCCGGCGCGTGCGGGATGTACTTCGCGGCCCGATAGTGCGTCGGTATGAAGCTAATCGAGTTCAAGCCGAGTTTGTCCGTGTAGTCGTAACTGTCGCCGCCCACCAGCAGCACATGCTCGAACGTCAGTACCTCGTCGGCGACCGCCAGGAACCGATTGACCGCTCCGGGCAACGGCATACCCCAGCCGTACTGCCGCTGAATGGCCGAAATATCGAACAGGCCGATCTGCCAGCCCTCGGAATGGCGCGCCTCGATGTAATCGTTCAGCGGGTGCTGCTCATCGGACGACAGCGGCATGAAGGCCGGATGGGCAATCACGATGAAATCGCTGCCCGGTCCGCCGCCCAGCAGGTCGGCGTCGGGAACGCCGCGTACGTCCTCGGCGAGATGAATCGCGGCTGCCGACGAAATCCAGTAATCGGCCTGCCGTTCCAGCGAAGGCACCGAAATCATTCCGGCAGCATCGCGCTGCGTTTCCAGCACCAACAGTTGACCTTGCGCGCGCGCATAAGCCACTGCGGGACCAGGACCGAAACCCGAAGCGACCAGCGCCTGGTTAGGCGCCGGCAACCGTTGTTCGGCCATCAGGCGGCCATCGACTGCCTCCAGGCGGCGCGTATGCAGCAGCTCGATTCGGTCTAGCAACTGGATATCGGCCGGGGCCTGGGTGCCGCCCGGGGCGACGACACGCACCGAGTTGGCACCTGCCTGCAAAAGGCCGGCCGGTACCGCGAGATCGAGATCGACCACGCTTTGGCCTTCAAATACCTTTTCACCCAGGCTCCGACCATTGAGCTCTACCATCACGCGATGGTCGGGCGCCTCCGGGAAGTCGGTCAGGCCGGCGATACGCACCCGCAGCGTGGCGGGCTGGTCGGTGACCGATGCAAAATCCAGGTCGAAGGTAGCGATATGCGTGTCATTGCGCCCGGCCCGCAAGCGCGCCGTGTACCACGGATCGGCCAGCGGACTGGCGAAATGATAGGACAGGTCGTCGTCGCGGGTCTGCCGGGCGGTGTAGCTCCCGACCACCGACGAACCCGGTGGCGGCGGGGGCTCGAACGAGTCGACGAATCCCGTGAATTCACCGACCAGCGAATCTGCCGGCAGTGCGTTGGCGGGATCATCGGCGATTCGGAAGCTGTAGTGGTCGACGTACAATGCATCGGGAATTTCCGGGGCATCGGCCCAGAACCGCACGCTGGCGCCCGGTCCGAA
>DATFJJ010000355.1:0-2087 GCA_035269245.1 Wenzhouxiangellaceae bacterium
CCAGGAAGCGTCCATGGACATCTGGGACAAGAAATACAGACTTAAATCGAAAGGTGGCGAGGTGGTCGACGAAACCATCGACGACACCTACAAGCGCGTGGCCCGGGCACTGGCCGACGCCGAGAAGGGCACCGATGCGCGAGAGCACTGGTACCGCGAATTTTTGTGGGCGCTGAGAAGAGGTGTCATCCCGGCCGGGCGCATCACGTCCAACGCCGGGGCCCAGGCCTACAAGCCGGCCACCTCCACCATCAACTGCACCGTGTCGGGCACCATCGGCGACTCGATGAACGACATCCTCGGCAAGGTGCACGAGGCAGGGCTTACGCTGAAAGCCGGTTGCGTGGCGCCGGAAACCAGCGTAGTCACCGAGCACGGCGTGGTCACTGCGCGCCGCGCAGTCGAAGAAAAGCACGAAATGATGCTGAGCTACGATCGCGACTCGGGTCGGTTCGAAATGCGCCGCATCGTCGAGCACATGACGACGCACGTTCCCCGTGACGAGAATATCGAACTGGTCTCGAACGGCACCCGACTGAAAACGTCGATCAAGCATCCTGTGCTTGTCTGGCGCGGCGAAGCGATGAAGTATGTTCGGGCCGACGACGTGCGCGATACGGATGCGCTGGTGCATCGGCAATTCGCCTGGACAGCCGACGGCGCCCAGGCCGACACGGCATGGTTTGCCGGCGCGCACCTCGGCGATGGCTCGGCCTATGCCAAGCACTTCAAGTACAAGGCCAGTCGCAGGTCCTGGGCCGAACGCGCCGCAAAAACTGGTCAAAGACTGATTTTCAAGATTCGCGCCGCCGAACGTGAAGTCGTCGAGCGCTACGCTGCGTTCTTCGGCACTTTTTGCGGTTCGACCGCGCGCGTCGTGCATGCGCAGACACCCAACGGCACCGACGTCTGGGACTATACGGTTTCCAGTTTCGAGGCTACTCGCGCCGCCGAATTGATCGACCACCAGATCGGTCGCAAGACTACGACCCTGAGCGTTCCGCGCTGGATCGCCGAGCGTCCGGACGAGCACTTCCTGCCGTTCCTGGCCGGTTTGATCGACACCGACGGCACGGTGTCGACCGAGCGGGGCAGCGTCACCATCGCCGCGGCCAGCATTGCGTTCGCCGAAGAACTCAAGACGCTGCTGGGGCTGTTCGGCGTGCACGGCGGGATCACTCGCCGCAAGCCGCGGAGCCACGAATACAACGGCAGCGTGATTCATGACGCCGGCGGTGTAATGCTCAAGATTTCCGATTCGGACTTTTTGCGCAAGGTGGCGTTCTACATGGCGGACAGCGGAAAGCGCGCTCGCATCGATGACAACGCCAGCCAGGCCGGCCAATACGACCATTACGCAATGCCCGTCGCTTTGGGTGATGCGTTGGCTCACGAGATTGAGGGGCTGTCGCATACCGAGCGACAGAAGCTCGGTTTCTACCACGGATACCATGAAAAGGAGCGGATCAGCCGCGTGTGGCTGGATCGCTGGGATGCACGCTTCCCGCATCTCAAACCCCTCGTCGACTTCGCCCGCACGCTGCGGCCGCTGGACTCGATCCAGCGCAATCTCGATATCGGCGAAACCTTCTATGACTTCACGGTTGAAGGCCACCACAATTATCTGGCCGGCGAGTCGGGCTTGATGGTTATCCACAACTGCGGCATCGGCTACGAGTTCTCGACGCTCAGGCCGAAGGGCGCGTACGTCTCCGGCGCCGGCGCCTACACCTCCGGCCCGCTGTCGTTCATGGACATCTACGACAAGATGTGCTTCACCGTCTCCTCGGCCGGCGGCCGCCGCGGTGCGCAGATGGCCACCTTCGACGTCTCGCACCCCGACGTGATGGATTTCATCCGCGCCAAGCGCGAGAACGGCGTGCTGCGCCAGTTCAACTGTTCGCTGCTGATCACCGACGCGTTCATCGAGGCCGTGCGCCAGGAAACCGACTGGCCGCTGGTGTTCCCGGTGCTCGAATCCGAGGCCGGCGACCTCGACCTGGAAGACCCCGAGCAGGTGATCTGGCGCGAATGGCCGATCCAGTCCGGCTACGTCAGCAACGAAGAAGGCCTGGTGGCCTGCAAGA
>DATFJJ010000356.1:0-18413 GCA_035269245.1 Wenzhouxiangellaceae bacterium
CGCTCGGGGCCGGTCAGCGTAATGATGACCTGGACGATTTCGCCGGACCGTAGCGTCATCGGCAAGGCGGTCAGCGCCTGGGCGTTGTCGAAAATGGTCAGCCGGCCCGATTGCGGCGGCACCCGGGCCTGCCACACGCCGCCATCGTCGGTACGCCCGGTCTCGTCGCCGAAACGCATGATCAGGCCTTCGACCGGCCGGCCCTGCTCGAATACGAGCACCGTCAGCTTCGCCGGCTCCAGCTCTTCGGCCATCTGCACCGGCTGGCCGGCGGCACCGGTCGAAAAAACAATGCCGAGGGTCATCAGCAGGAGGCCCAGCAGCATGCCGGCGCGGGTCACCAGGGAATCTCTCATGGGCTCAACCGCACATCCAGGGGCTTTCGGCGCATTGCTCCATGGCACGGCGCAGCTCGACGGCGCGGCGGAAAAGGTCGCTGCGGGTAAGCTGCTGCAGGTGCTGCTCGCAGCGCTCGAAGTCGCCCGCCTTGAACAGCGCGTAGGCCAGCGCGTAGCGGATGTCCTCATCGGACAGCAGGCCGACGCGGGCCAGGTCCTGCTCCATGCCGGCGGCCTGCTCGAACCGGTTGAGTTCCAGAAAGATTGCCAGGCGCTGCTTGATCTTCTTCGCCTGATCGATGACCTGTGCGTTGAGTGAAAGCGCCTGGATCAACCAGCCGGCACGCTTGTAAAGCTCGGCTGCGTCCGAGGCCAGCGCCGGGTCGTACAGCGAAGTGGTCCGCATCACGTCGGCCGCGGCCAGCTCTCGTCCCTGGCCGAGGTAGACATGCGACAGCACCTTGCCCAGCATCACGTTGCCGGGTGCCGAGAGACGGGCCTTTTCGAGAATCACGGCGGCCTGCCGGTACTGCCCGGTCTCGCGAAGCGCGTTTCCGATGGCGACCGCGTCGTCGCTGGTGCCCAGGCCGCTTTCGAGAAATTGCAGACCCTGGTCGGCCGCTTCCTGGTAAAGCCCCTGGTCGACCAGCAAAAAGACCTGTCTCCTGGCAAAGTCGCCGGCGCGGTCGGGAAATTCCGCCCGCCCCTGGCCCAGAACTTCCCAGGCGCCGGCGTAGTTTTCGAGTTCCCAGTGGGCCTGGGCACGCATCAAAAATACCGAGGGGACGCGCGTGGCGTCATCGCCGGCCAGGCCGAGCTGTTCAAGCGTCTCCTCATAGCGGGCCTGGCCGAACCAGGCTTGTGCAAGGTACAGCCTGATCACCGGATCGGACTGGCCGGCGGCGATGGCGTCTTCGAACTCGGTGGCCGCGAGGGGCAATTCGTCGAGATTCAGCGCGATCAGACCCGCCAGCGTGTGATAACGGGCCAGGTCGATGTCTCCGGCCCGGGTGTCGACCCGGGCCAGGATGTTGCGCGCACGCTGATAATTGCCGTCGCCGATCAGAACGGCGGCAAGCGACAGGAACTCGACCGGCGCCTGCAGATCATCCGGGTTTTCCGGGCCGGCCTCCTGCTGGCTCCAGCCGACAAGCGGCGTGGCCAGACCGGCCAGCAAGACGAGATGAATCAGTGCGCGCATGGGGCCGTTTGATCAGCTCAGGTCGAACCGGACCCGCTGACGGGCCCAGACCTTGACGTTGCGGCCCTGATACTGGGCCGGCTCGAAGCGCCAGCTGCGCACGCCTTGCAGGGCTGCATCCTCGAACACGCCGGAGGGACTGGCTTCGAGCACCTGCACCTTCTCGATCTCGCCGGTGGCGCTGATCAGCAGCGAAAGCACGACATATCCCTCAACGCCCCTCGAGCGCGCGGTCTTCGGGTACTGCAAGGGCGCCTGGTAGGTGGGACGAGGCGGGCTGTCGACGGAGTCATCGGTCATGACCACGTCGCGCGTGTCGCCCAGCAACTGATCCTGGAGGTCGTTGAGATCGGACGCGCTGAACCCGGGGAGGCCGAAATCGATGCCGGAGAGCGAACTGTCCAGGCTGACCATGGGCGGCGTCGACTCCGACGAGCGCTTGCGCGGCGGCGGTTCGCGCTGCGGCCTGGGTGGCGGCGGAGGCGGCTGCTGCTTTTGAACCGCGAACGAGGTATCGGTTCGGACCTCGTCGCGGTCCGGCGCCTCGGAAAGGCTGTTGATGACCAGCAGCGTGCCGACCACCAGCACCGTGCCGCCGACCATGGACAGCAGGCCCGCCGACAGTTGCTTCCATCCGCCTGTCGGGCGCCCGGGTTGTTCGGGTGAAGAAGTGTCTTTGGCCATTTCATTGCTCGTCATTTCAATACTCCTTGAATCAAGCGCGCGGAATCTTCCGCGCGAAACGCTTCGCGCCGATCAGCCCGCGCCGGCTTCGCCGACCGTGGCCACGCCCACATCCTGGGCACCGGCTCGACGCGCCTGGTCGACCACTTCTACCAGGCGTCCCGCCGGCACCTGGTCGTCGGTGACGACAAGTACTGACCCGGAGGCCGACGAGGCCAGCAGATCGCGCACCCGGCTCTGGATGACCCAGACCCGAACCGGCTGGCCGTCGAGGTAGACGTCACCGGCGTTGTCGATATAGAGGCGAATCGCCTTGGTCGAAGCAGCCGCCGCGGTGGATGCACTTGGGCGATTCAGGTCCAGCTTCATGTCCTTGACGAAGGTGGTCGAGACCATGAAGAAGATCAGCAGGATGAACACCATGTCGATCAGCGGGGAGATGTCCACCCCCTGCTGGTTGTCGGTGCGTTCGCGAAATCTCATGCGGGAATCTCCAGCGCCGTGCCGGCGCACAGCAGGTCCTTGATCTGGGCCAGTTCATGTCGGATGGCCAGGGCCTTGCGGTCGAGCATGCCGCCTATGATCAGGCCGGGAATGGCTACGGCCAGCCCCATCTGGGTCGTGAAAAGCGCCTGCGATATTCCGCCGGCAATGCCGCCGGACTGGGCGAACAAGGACATGTCGCCCAGCGAGTCGAACGTTTCGATCATGCCCACCACGGTGCCCAGCAGGCCGGTCAGCGGGGCCACCGCGACTATGGTGAAAATGAGCGTGTGGTACTTCTTCGTGGCTGCTTCCAGTTCGGCGAAAGCATCGTCGAGATGGCGGCGAAGATGCGCCGGCTTGCGGCGCGCGAGGTGCAAGCCCTGCAACACCGCCTGGTCGAGCAGACCCTTGGGCTTGCGCAGATGCTTTTCGGCCGCCACGCGATGGATCAGCCGCCGCACCGATCGCACCGAGCCGCGCTTGAGCGTCGCGTATCGGTAGCCGATCGCGAACCACAGGACGATGGTTGCCGCGATCAGCGGCGGCATTACGTAGCCGCCGACCTCGAAGAAATACGCCAGATCACTCAAACCCGGACTATTCATGACACGACCTGCTGTGACGTTCCCAGGCCCCGCATTCGCGCCGTTTGGCTCGGTCGCGCATCCTCACCGCACTGGCAAGTACGCCTCCGGTACGCTCGGTCTCCAGACGCCCCGCCCGCGGGGCCTGGAAGCGTCTCGCGACGATCAGGCCATGAAGAGTCCGGGTTGACAGGTTCGCAATCACCTCAGCCATTCGCCTCGCTTTGGGGCTGGCGACTGTCGCTGAACTGGTTGATCACGCGCAGCGCGGCCTGCTCCATCTCGTCCTTGATGCGCTCGGCCCAGCCGGAGAGCAGGTTGCCGAACAGCAGCATCGGAATGGCCACTATCAGACCCAGCTCGGTGGTGACCAGCGCAATCGAGATGCCGCCCGACAGCAGCTTGGGATCGCCGGTGCCGAATTCGGTGATGACGTCGAACGTGGCGATCATGCCGGTGACGGTGCCGAGCAGGCCCAGTAATGGAGACACCGCTGCGATCACGATGATCAGCGCGCCGAACCGGTTCAGGTGCGCGTTCTCATGCAGGATGGATTCCGACACGATGTCTTCGACGTGTTCGCGGTCGCGATCGAGGTTGCGGATGGTCGCACTGACCACCCGCGCGGTCGAACCCTTCTTGCGTTTGAGCACTTCGAGCGCGGCATTGCGATCACCGCGCTTGACGTGGCCCGAAACAGCGTCGAGGATCTTGTCGGTCGAAGCGCCGGCGCGCTGCAGAAAGACCACGCGCAGAACGACCATCACCAGGCCGATCAGTCCGAGGAAGAAGATGATCCAGCCGATCACGCCGCCGGAGCTCACGGTCTCGAAGAGACCTTTAGCGGTCTTCTTCTCCACTTCGGCATTCAGCGATTCGAACAGGAAGATCGGCAGCGGATCGGGCATCCGACCCGACGCCAGCGCCTGCGCCTGCTCAGCCGTTTCAGTGTTCCAGATTTTCAGTTCGCCGTCTCCGGCCGGCGCCAGCGCGCCGCTACCGCGCTGGCTCAACCCGTAGGCTGCGACATTGCCGACGTGGATGATGTCGCCGTCCACCCGGGTGCCGTCGGCCAGGAAGAACTCGCCGGGCTCGCGCCAGACCTCATGGCCCTTGCCGAGGAATTCCAGCGCCGCATCGAACAGGCCCTTGACGTCCTCGGCGCCGGGCGCCCGGTCGCCCAGATCGGCGGACCAGGCGTCTTCCAGCGTGAAATCGGCCTGGGTGAAGGTCGCGGCGAGCAGGTCGGTGTTGTCGCGCGCGGCCTGGACGGCGCGCTCGGACTCGAATACCAGGTCCTCCAGCCGGTCGGCACGACTTCTCATCTCGACGACTTCGCCTTCCAGCGAGCGAATGTCGGACTGCAGACGCGATTTCTCGGCCTGGACGGTTTCCTGCATCTGCGCAAGACGTTGCTCGAGCTCGCGCTTCTGGCCTTGCAGAAACGCGAACTCGCGCTGGTAGGCTTGCTCCAGCGAGGGCTGCTGCGGTTCGGGAGCGGGGGCCTGCGCCGGAGATCCGGCCGCTTGTCCGGTCGCCTGCTGCGCGGGCTCGGCCGGATCGGCAGGCGCGCTTTCATCCTGGGCATCGACCGCGCCGGTCAACACCAGCGCGAGCGCCGCAGCAACAATCGAAGCAAGCGTCGGTGTAAAACTTCTCATGAGCCCGACTCCGTCCGAATGCTGCCGTTGGGCAGCTTGAAGTAACCCGTGCGGATCTGTTTCCTGAGCGAATCGAACAGCGCACTGATCTGCTCGCGTTCGGCCCCGCCCTCGGCAACGGTGAAGTTCCAGTTCTCGCCGGCGCGGGTCACGAATCCGGCGCGGCCGTCCCGGGTCTGGAAATAGATGGCCACGGCGCCGATCTTGGCGATATCGGCCAGCACCCGGTCACCGCCGAGCGGGATGACCTGGCTGTACAAGCCGTTGTCGCGGGTGATGCGCAACTCGTCTTCATACAGGCGCCAGAGACGGTTGATGGCACGCGGCGGGTCGATCGCCCCCGAATCGATCTGGCTGCGGATCTCGGCTAGCGCGGTAAGGCGATCTTCGGTTTTGAACGGGAAGCCCTGGCGAACCCGGGCTTCCATGCCGTCGATGATCTCCCAGGCCACCGGAATCAGGGCCTCGCCGGCCACCCCGGCTTCCCGGGCGCGCTCCCGGTTTTGCTCCAGGTCCTGCTCCAGCTGCCTGATGCGCAATTCCTCGCGCCGCCGCGTGGCTTCCAGATCGCCCTTCTGGGCGGCCAACGAGTTCATTTCCGCCCGATGCTGTTCCTGCATCCGGTTCAGTTCGGTATTCAGTGATTCGACCTGCCCCCGGAGACCCACCAGCTCCTCGGCGAGCGCATCCAGAGAATCCTGGGCAGCGACGGGCGTGCTGGCGGCAACGGCGGCGAACGCCAGCATGACGAGGGGCGCCAGGCGCGAAAGACGGTTGAACATGAAACCTCCACTATCGGAAATGACCGACAAAATGCGCGGTCCTGCGACTTCGGGCATTTTCGGAGGCGAAGATTTCACGACCGTGACTGCAACGTGACAGAAATGTTGCAGGGGTTGGTTGGTTGGTTGGTTGGTTGGTTGGTTGGTTGGTTGGCTGGTTGGTTGGCTGGTTGGCCCGTTAGCCCGCTGGCCCGCTGGCCCGCTGGCCCGCTGGCCCGTTGACTTTGCCCGAACCGGGGGCGAGTTTTACCCTCCGGGACGGCCATTCATTTATTCTTAGTGCGAATCATTTGCATTTAGATTCTCGATAGGGTATATTGATTTCGTCCATAACGAATGCATTGGCGGAGAAAATCGATGTTCGAATATCAGTTCAGCAAGATCGAGCGCCTCTGGTTGCTGGGGCTTCGACTGACCTGGGCCCACCAGGGCAACCCCGGCATAGTGGCCCTGGTGGATCGGCTTTACGCGGAAGTCGGCCTGGCGCCCTGTGGCGCAAAGTTGCGTGCCCTGCTCATAGGCCTCCAGCGCGCTGGTGCCGATCATCTCTATATCGAGCGCTACGAAGCGCCCGGCCTGACCGGCGACGAACGCGACCTGCTCGGCGCGCTGAAGTCGAGCTACCTCGACGAACCTCTGGAGGCCGAGGCCGCCCTCGGCGCAGTGCTGCCCCCGGGCCGGACCGATGCAGTGATGGGGATCGTCGAATCCATCACCGGCAGCCACGCGACGCTGCAGCGGGAGCGTGCAGCCGGAATGGTCCTGCCCGACATGCAACCGGCAGCGTGTCATTGAAAGGACGGTGCTCGAAAGTCGGTAGTCGGTAGTCTGAAAAGCTTCGCGACCTCCAACCTGCTCCTCACGACCAGGAATCCGCACTTTTGCAGGAGGCGCGTCCCCGTGCCGATGCGACGGCCGGAATCGTCTCAGACCCGTCGGCGCGGGGACGCACCTCCTACGGAACTTCCAGCGTCCGGGATGCAACCCCGACCTGCTCCACCGCGAGGCCGGTGTGCTCGGCAAGAAACGCCCACTGGTCGGCGTAGAGATCGATCAGCATCTGCACCGGGGTCCCTGCGCCGTGGCCGGCACGGGTTTCGATCCGGATCAGCTTGGGTTCGCTGCCGGTGTCGGCGGCCTGGAGCGCGGCGGCGTACTTGAAAGAGTGCCCAGGCACGACGCGGTCATCGGTATCGGCCGTCGTCACCAGGACCGCCGGGTAGTCTTCGCCGCTTGCGACGTTGTGGTACGGCGAGTATGCATAGAGCGCCGGGAACTCTTCCGGGTTGCCTGGCGAACCATAATCGTCGACCCAGAAGCGGCCGGCGGTGAATCGATCGAAGCGCAGCATGTCCATCACGCCCACCGCCGGCAGCGCCGCGGCAAACAATGCCGGGCGCTGGTTGGTGACCGCACCGACCAGCAGACCGCCGTTGGACCGGCCGTGGATGCCGAGATGCTCCGGCGCGGTAATACCATTGTCGATCAGGTATTCGCCGGCGGCGATGAAATCGTCGAACCCGTTCTGCTTGCGAGTCCTGGTCCCGGCCTTGTGCCATTCGCGACCGTACTCGCCGCCGCCGCGCAGGTTGGCCATGGCATAGACGCCGCCGGCTTCCATCCAGGCCAGGTTGGGCACCGAAAACGACGGGGTCAGTGAAATGTTGAAACCGCCGTAGCCGTAGAGCAGCGTCGGCGTGGTTCCGTCGGGCGTCACGTCCTTGCGATGAGCGATGAACATGGGTATCCGGGTGCCGTCGGCCGAGGCGAAGAACACCTGGCGCACGGTGTAGGCCTCGGGGTCGAAATCCACCTCGGGCTGCTGCCAGACCGAGCGGTCGCCGGAGACTACGTCGAGACGATAGATGGTGGCCGGGCGGTTGAAGCTGGAAAACTGGAAGAATGTCTCCTGATCGCCCGCTTTTCCGGTAAAGCCCGAAGCCGTGCCGATACCCGGCAGGTCGACCTCGCGGACGAACTCGCCGGCAGCGGTATGAACCTTGACCGAACTGCTGACGTCTTCCAGGTAGTTCGCGACCAGGTGTCCGCCGAAGTCGGAGACGCCCTGGAGCACGGATTCGGCCTCGGGGATGATCACTTCTCGCGATTCGGGTGAGTCCAGCTCGACGGCCACGACCCGGTACCTGGGCGCTTCGAAATTGGTCAGGAAAAGAAATGTCCGCTCGCGGTTGCCGACAAAGGTGAAGTCGTGTTTGAAGCCCTCGATGAGCATCCGCACCCCGGATTCGGGCGCGGCCAGGTCCTTCCAGGCCACCTGGTACCGGTCGTCGGTACCATGGAAGATGGTGATGACCAGGAAGCGGCCGTCGTCGCTGACCTCGGGCAGGAAACTCCACTCCGGCTTGTCGGGACGCTCGTAGACCAGCCGGTCGTCAACCTGCGCGTCCCCGACGCGGTGATAGAAAACCTTCATGTCAATGTTCAGCGATTGAAACTTGCCTTCTGAATCGGGTGCCGGATAGCGGCTGTAGTAAAAGCCCTCGCCCGCCCCGTCCCAGGCAATCGAGCTGAATTTCAGCCATTCCAGCTCGTCGTCCAGCAACTCACCGGTCTCGACATCGACCACGCGCCAGGTTCGCCAGTCCGATCCGCCGTCCTGGACGCCGTAAGCCAGAAGCCTGCCGTCGGGACTTGGAACCCACTGGGCCAGGCTGACGGTGCCGTCATCCGACCATTGGTTCGGATCGATCAGCACCCGGGGCTCGCCGTCGAGGCCGCGCCGCACGTACAGCAATGCCTGGTTCTGCATGCCGTCGTTGCGGAAATGGAAGTACATCCTTCCACGCTTGACCGGCAGGCTGAAGCGCTCATAGTCCCAGAGCGCGGCCAGCCGTGTGTCGAACCAGTCGCGCATCGGAAGCGTCTCGAGATAGGCATCGGTGACCGCGCTCTGGGCCGCCACCCAACTCGCCACCTGGGCGGATTCGCGCGCGTCTCGCTCCAGCCAGCGATAGGGATCGGCGACCTCGGTCCCGTGGTAGTCGTCGGCCACATCGACTTTTTTGGTGGACGGGTAGTCGAGCGTAGTTACATCGCCGGCCTTTGCCTCTCGTTGGGCCTCGGAATCACTATTCAGCGTGTCGGGTACCCTTTCGGAACAGGCAACCAAACAGAGGGCGAAGAGGGAAAGGAAGACGATTGGCGATGCCAGTGCTTTCATTGGCGCGGATTCCATTTATCGAGACAGTCCGAACGTTCGTCGGCACCTCGCTGCTGTTCGGCGACGCACGCGAATCCGGTGGTCGACCAGTATAATCGCGAGCAGATTTCAGGCGAAGTGTGCAGAGCAAGAGACCGGCGACGACCGAACGTGCAGCAACCTTTTCCAGGCGCCCCTATTCCTGTCGTGGAAGCGATAGTCATAAGGCTGCTTGATTGCGTTACGATTTCACTCATGAATGCCGGAGGGCGCCAGTAACGAGTGGTGCGCTGACGGTCCTGCCCGTTGCAGCCTGCGATAGACACTGCGGCCCATGCACTGCGAGGATCAAGCCCGAATCGGCCGGCCCGTACACCATTGTTAAAAGCCCCTTTTCCCCTTATCAGGAAACCCATTTCAGCCGGAGGATTTCGTGACACGCAGCCACATCACACTGGGCGCCCTGTATTTGGTGGCACTGTTACCAGCCATGAATCTGGCCGTATTCGGCCCCTTGACGATATACCTGGCCAATGCCGACGAGTTTCTCGTCACGCATATTGGCGTGCTTCTGATCAATTTGCCGCTGGCATTGGCGCTGGCGCTGATCCTGACATTGCCCGGGCTGCCCATGAGTTCGGCGGTTCGTCGTGTATATGCCAGTATCCTGTTTGTCCTGGGATTGCTGTTATGGGCCCAGGGATCGTTCTTCATGCACGATTACGGCGTGCTCGACGGTCGCGGCATCGACTGGTCAGCAGTTCCTTTTCCGGGCTGGACGGATGCTGCAATATGGGTCGCCGCCTTGGCGCTGGCGTTGTTTCTAGCGGCCCGAATTTCTCGAATTGCGGCTTTCGGTGCGGCCGTTTTCATCCTGATTCAGTCTGTGCCGATCGCTATCGAGCTGTTTGAGCACAAGGTTGATCTGGAAGGGCAGACCTCAAGACCGGTGGCGGGCGCGCCCGAGGGAATCCATGACTATTCGTCGGGCCGCAACATCGTTCATGTGGTAGTGGATAATTTTCAAACCGATGTATTCACGGAAATTGTTGCCGAACAGGAGCTAGAGGAAGCATTCGACGGCTTTGTGCTGTACCCGCAAAATACCGCCGTCGCACCCCATACGTCTCTTGCCTTGCCGGGCATTTTTTCCGGCCGCGTCTACGACGGATCGACGTCGGCGAATTCCTATTATCGCGAGTCCATGGAACACGGATTTCAGAATCTGCTTTTCGATCATGGATACACGGTCAACCTGATGCCCTTGATGGAGATGGACCAGGGATCGTATACCCACTACTATCGCTTGCCGAAGATATTCGAGGGGTCGGATTCAGACCGCAAAAAAAAGGATATTTCGTACCTGCTCGACCTGTCGTTGTTTCGCCAGGCGCCGCACTGGTTGCGTTCCTGGCTCTACAACCAGAACAACTGGCGTCTGTCGAAGCAGCTGGCGACTCCTGATAACGTCAAGGCGTTTGTACAGCGCGAGTTTTTCGAGCAGTACACCGAGACAATCCATGTCGGCAGTGACCAGGCCGCCTATCATTTCATTCACCTATGGCCGCCGCACCCGCCGTTCAGCACGCTGCCCTCCGGTCGCTGGGCCGGTAAGGTTCTGGAAAATACACGCGAGAATTACCTCAACGAAGCTCGGCCGGTAACCCGACTGCTGATAGGCCTGGTAGACAAGCTCAAGGCCATGGGAATTTACGATCAATCGCTCATCGTATTCCAGAGCGATCACGGAGGAGGCTACGAGCCGGATTTCATGCCGACTCGCATGCTGGGATTGCTGGCGGTAAAACCCGTCGGCAGCCGCGGTCCGCTGCGCTTTTCCGACGCGCCGACAAGTGTGATCGATGTAGCGGCGACCATCCTGGATGCGGTTGGAATCGAGCGCCCGACGATTCCGGGACAATCCGTGCTGGACATGAGTGACGATCGCAGAATCCGCCATTTCGTATTTTTCGGAGACCGCAAGGATCGGGCTCTTCACCAGATCATCATCGACGGCACTCCCTATGATCCTGGATCCTACAGCGACGCCGAGCGGATAATCATGGCCACGGAATCCAGTCTCTATCGCTATGGAGACATGGTCAATGTGGGCCTCATCGGAGCTGGAGAGCGCTACCTGGGAAGCGGCTGGGCTACGCCGTCCGATCGCCATATCTGGAGTAATGAGCGTGTCGCCAGCCTGAATTTGACCGTTGAACCGGCTTCTACCGATCTACGGCTCGTGGTCGATCTGATCCCCCATGTGAAAGCCGGAATTCTGCCGCGTCAACGCGTCGATATCATGGTCAACGGCCGCAAAGCCCTTGCGTGGGTTGGTGAGCAAGAGAGCAAACAGCGTCTCGAGACGACGATTCCAGCAAATTGGGTCGATTCCTCGGAAATGAATATACGCTTCGTGCTGCCCGACGCCGCAAGTCCGGCCGAGCTTGGTACCGGCGGAGATCAACGTTTGCTAGGCATTGCCCTGATCGGTTTTCAGCTTCGGCAACTGGACTCCGAGCAATAGAGATCCCCGTCGGCGCAAGAAGTTGCCATAGCCCGGGACGGCGGGCAGCTTGCAACGCTGCTATACTAACCGGCTGCGTTTTAGGGCGTTTTTTGTCGCTTTTCTTCAAGAATCAGCAGATTTTGGATTTTTGAGCCTCGCTGGTTGGCTGGGGCTCGAATGCAAGGAAACCTGGATCGATGCACACAGATCAGATCGCACGGCTGGGCAGTTCATTTCGTGATCCTGCAGGATTCATGTTCACTCATGATGGAACGCTGTACCGCCAGGTCAATCGTGCGGGGTCGGAATGCTACGACAAGCTGATGAACTCCGGCCTGTATGGCTTCCTGAAGAAGAAAGGCTGGATCATGCCGCACGAAGAGGTCGAGGCCCCGGTCGCCGATCCTGATCTGGCACACAAGATCCTGCAACCCGAACCGCTTTCCTTTGTTTCGTATCCTTATGAATGGTGCTTTGGCCAGCTCAAGGCAGCCGCGATCCGCACCCTCCAGATCCAGCTGGCGGCTCTGAAGCACGGCATGATCCTCAAGGATGCATCTGCGTTCAACATCCAGTTCCATCAGGGCCGGGCGGTGTTGATCGATACGCTTTCTTTCGACCCTTACTCCGAAGGACAGATCTGGGAAGGCTACAAGCAGTTCTGCCAGCATTTTCTGGCGCCCCTGTGCCTCATGGCATCGCGGGATATCCGGCTGGGCCAGCTTTCCAGGGTCCATATCGACGGCATCCCGCTGGATCTGGCCAGCAAGCTGATGCCTCGATCGAGCTGGTTGCGACCGGGAATGCTGATGCACCTGCACATGCACGCCCGGGCGCAAACGGCTTATGCCGGATCAGACCCGGAATCGTCGGGCAAAAACAAGAAGTCACGATCCCTCAGCCGCAAGGGACTCGTCGGTATTGTTTCGGGTCTGCGTTCACTGATCCGGAAACTGGACTGGAAGCCGGAGGGGACCGAATGGGGAGATTACTACCAGGCGACCAACTACACGGATGACGCTTTTGCCGCCAAGAGCAAGCACATCAACGCTTTTCTCGACGAAATCAAGCCGCGACAGCTCTGGGATCTTGGCGCCAACACCGGCCATTTCAGCCGCCTGGGCTCGAATCGGGGGCTCGAAACGGTCGCCTTCGACATTGATCCGGCCGCGGTTGAAATCAATTTCCGCCAAGTACGCCAGAGAAAAGAAACGTCGATTTTGCCGCTGGTCATGGATCTGACCAACCCCAGCGCCTCGATCGGCTGGGCAGGCCAGGAGCGGGATTCGCTGACCGAGCGTGGCCCGGTCGATTGCGCAATGGCGCTGGCGCTGATTCACCATCTGGCCATTTCCAACAACGTTTCCCTCGGCCAGATCGCTCAGTTTTTTGCCCGGACGTGCCGGCATCTGATTATCGAATTTGTACCCAAAAGCGATAGCCAGGTGAAACGGCTGCTAAGCACACGGAAGGATATTTTCGAAAATTATCATGAAGATGGATTCGAAAATGCTTTCAAGGATTTGTTCGACATTCGCCAGCGTCAGGCCGTCGAAGGATCGCACAGAACGCTTTACTGGCTAAGCCGGAAAGAATAGGCTCAAACTGAATGATGTTACGCTTTTTTACGGGTTCAACAACTCCAAGTCGAAGCAAATTCAGCCTGACCTGGAACATCTGGAGATAAACGAAAATGAGATGGGTAGTTCTTTTCTGCGTATTCATGCTGGTCACTACCGGAGACGCCCACGGCTATCTCGACCCTGGCAGCGGCAGCGCCATCCTGCAGGGAATTATCGGTGCCCTGGCGGCAATTGCGATCACCTTGAAGCTTTATTGGCACAGGCTGATGCGGCTTCTCGGTCTGCGCAAATCCTCGCCGAGCGAGGATGCCGACTACGATGACGATGATGACGACGACGAAAGTACGGACAAGCCCACGCCCTAGTCCCGCCCCCCGCTAACTGGCCCGCCACGAGACTTCATGAGACATCCAGGCGTACCGTCATTTTTGCAGCGGACGGGCACGCTCGTGTGTCTGCTGCTGATCGGCGCAGGCGCTGCGTTCGCCGGCGAGGGGCAGCTGTCGTCAGACGATCTCGAGCTCGGCTGGTCCGGAGAAGTCAGCGGCATCCACCATTGGCAGGTAAGGGAGCATCTGCAGCCCGCGGCCGGGGAATGGCAATCGCTTGTCAGCAAGACCGGGCCGGATCAGATAGTCAGTCGTCACCTTGACCTGGAGACGGTCGGCGCCATTTCGTGGCTGCCGGATGCCGTTTCATCCGAAACACGGGGTGAATCCAGATCGATCAGCCGAGGCTGGATCAGCGCCGACGGACTTTGGCGGCTGACCCAGAGCGTTCAGCACGCCGGAATCCCATACCGACTGGATCTGGTCATAGAGCTCTCGCGTATCGCCGACTCTCGGCCGTCCGCGTCCAGCGTGCCGGAGATACGTCTGTTACTCGGGCCAGGCCTCGGCGAGGATCCGATCGAAGGGCTTGGAATCGCGACCAGCATGTATTCGTACGTTGATCCGGTCATCCAGGCGGGCGGCAAGACCGAACGAATCGAGCTCTCTGAACCCGGCGAAGCCCAAACCGTGTCACTTCCGGCGACGCTGGACGAAACATGGTTCGGCCTCAACAGCCGGTATTTTGCCCTTCTGCTTGATCCCGCGGAGGGGACAGATGTAAGTGCCGTCGAGTTCCGACTCGCAAAATCATCGCAGCCAAATCGGCTGCCCAGCCGGTACCTCCCGGCTCTCGCGGCCGAGCTCGACGTCCCCGAGCTGGCCGCCGGTGAGGCGGTTCGCTGGCAATTCAGGGTCTTTTCCGGGCCGAAATCGCGCGCCGCACTGGCGGGTGAACCAGGCACGTCGGACTATACCGGCTTGCTGTTTCACAGCTTGTGGAACTGGATGCGCGGCTTGTCGTTCGGCCTGATGCGCGTTCTTGAATGGCTGCACGCATTTACGATCAGCTGGGGCCTGGCGATCTGCCTGCTGGCCGTGCTGGTCAGGTTACTGCTCTATCCGCTCGCACGCTGGGCATTGTCCAGTCAACAAGAATTCAGCGAAGTGCAACGCCTGATTCAACCGAAAATGGCCCGAATCAAGAAAAAATACAAGGGTGAAGAGCAGTCCGAGCGCATCCTTAAGCTCTACGAGAAGCACGGCGTCAGCCCGCTGGCTGGCCTTAAACCCCTGCTGATCGTATTGATCCAGATCCCGGTCTTTGTTGCGCTGTTTCATCTCCTGGGCCAGGCGTTCGAACTCCGACAGGCCTCATTTCTCTGGATGGAATCGCTGGCCGAACCGGATCGACTCTTCGAGTTTGGCGCCGAATTGCCGTTTTTCGGTGCTTACTTCAATTTGCTTCCGGTGTTGATGGCAGTCTCCACGCTGATCACCATCAAGCTGTCCCCGGCACCGGCATCGTCCGATGCGGACCGTCGACGGCAGAACATCTTTCTTGGCCTGATGGCCCTGGCCTTTTTCCTGCTGTTCTATCCATTCCCGTCCGGCATGGTGCTGTACTGGACGATTGCCAATGCCCTGCATATCGTCCAGGCCCGGATTGCCATTTCGCCTTCGGGAAACAGAAACGCGGCGTGATCTGCCCACGGGCAAAGTGTTTCAGGCCGTTGCACCGCATGCTGCGTCGAGCAATGGTCCAGGTTGCGCAATATCCGTCGGTAACGAGTTCAGGGACGAGATGTCTGTTGTGACTGCAGGCGACTCAAGGTCTTCTCCGTAATTCTCTGGATGGACTGCAGTTCGTCCGAGTTGAAATTCGGCGTGTAGTATGCGGGTGGAGACAGCTGATCTGCGTAGTCGGCCCGGACTGCGGCAAAGACCTCCGGCTCGAGACGACAATGGGCAAGCAACGCTCCGATATACGCATCCGGCATCGCGCAAAGATCGTCGTAGGCCAGCAAAAGAGTGGCACCTCGAGCCCGCTGGTCGGTGTCCAGAGTGTCGAGCACATGATCGTATACACAGGCCCAGTATCGCGCCCAGCCGCTGGCCAGATCGCCGGCGGCCCAGTCGCGCTCGATTGCCTCGGCCTGTGCCCGGTTACCGACATTGACCGCCCGCTTGGCCGGACCGAACTCGAAGTGCCCGGAGCGGGCGAGCTGGATCGGCACTCTCGGATCCTCTTCGGCCATTCGGGTGAACAGCCGATCCTGCTTGACCAGCGAGGCCACCTGCGCGACCGGCTCGCGCCACGGGACGATGAAACGAGCATCCGGAAATAACCTGGCGATATACGCAAGCCGGGTCGTGTTGTAGTTTCCCTTGGCCAGGTAGCGTTTTGCGCCACGCACGGCAAGCAGCTTCGAAATATGGTCGCGGTAGAAGCGCTCGAATGCGGGATTCGACGTGGTCGAATCAAGCACCTGGCACCGTGCAGGATCATGCAGATCCTCGAAGAACTGTGTCCACATGACCTCTTCCACCGCTTCCGGACTCTCCGTCGTCACCAACAGGCGATCCTTGTGCGCCCGCTCGACAGCTTCGGGCGGCGCGCGCCGCACCCGGTCGGCGATCCAGTTTCGCCAGTACGGGGTGAATACGTTCGGGAAATCGCTGTAGCGATGCGACGTCACATCCGGGTGACGCGACAGAATTTCGGTCAGGATCGTCGTACCGGAACGGGCGACACCGGCTATGTAGATGGGCTGCTGCAGCGAAACTTCGGCCATCTCATCGCGCAACACGCCCGACTCTATGGCCGCAAGCCGTTTCCACAGGCCGGCGGTCGCATGAAAAAAGCGGGTCTTCCAATACAACCCGGCAGGCACGTGGCCGGCCTGCGGTCTGCTCCGGGCGTTCATGTCAGTCGTGAGAGTCTCCGTCGCCGGACTGCGTCGATTCTTTTGACTCCACGCCCTGAAGGTAGCCAACGCCCTTGAGCTTCTCCACCACTTCGTCACTCAGTTCCGGCGGCAGGTAGTCCTGGGAGCCAAACCAGTCGAAGTAGCGGTCCAGCGCTTCATCCAGCTCATCGGCACGCCGGGCCGATTCCGGCGGATCGGGATTTGTCTCAAGCGGATCGGCGCGCAAGTCGTAATACTCGCGCGTGTTGTCGATCTGATGCCAGATCAGCTTCTGCCCGGCGCGGACAACAGCCATTTTTTCCGGTCCGTAGGCAATGCCGGAAGCGAACAGGTCGCGATCCACAGGCGTCGTCTGGGCAAGCTGGTCTTCGTCCCATGCGAACGACGCCGCACGACTGCGCTCCACGGTATCCGCGAAGGAGCGTCCGGGAAAATCGATATCGGCAGGAAGCTGCAGACCCAACCAGTCGAGCAGGCTCGGCACCACGTCGACCAGGCTGACCGGCTCTGTGATCTCGCGTCCGGTATACGCTGGATGCCAAATCTGGAGCGGTACGTGCAACAGTTCCTGGTAGAGGCTCTGGCCATGGCCGAAACCGTAAATACCGCGCGGATCCTCGTTCCGCTCGCGGGCCACTTCAAGGTGATCGTGGAATTCTTCTCCATGGTCGGAATAAAGCAGGACCAGCGTGGACTCCAACAGGCCGCGCTGCTCGAGCTGTTCCAGCACCGAGCCGATGTGTACGCGCAGCTTCAAGGTCTCCTCGGCATAGGTGAGGTAGCGCACGCACATGTCGCTTTCGGGGTCATCGCACGTTTTATCCGGAGCGGTCTTGATCAGTGTCGCCTTTCGCCCGGCCTGCATCGCGGCCGCGGTCTTGCGCGACTCGGTCAGATTAAGGTGCGGGTCATGCACGTCCATGTAATGCAGGTACAGGAAGAATCGGTCGGCGTCCGCGCCGGTCGAATCCAGCCATTCCATTCCGCGGCCCGTCACGTTTTCCGCGCCGCTTCGCAATTTCAACTCGCCGAACCCGCGCTGCAACCCGTAACTGGCCTGAAACCACGGATGGGACGAAACCGCGGCGGTCGAAACGCCTGCCTGCGCCAGCATCTCGGCCAACGTGGGCACGGCCGGATTGATCGCCGAAGGCACCTCCTCGCTGAGACTGGCCACTTCATCGGCGAACAGACCGCCGCCGTGCTGGCTGGGATACAGGCCTGTCAGGATCGAAGCCACCGATGGGACGGTCCAGGGCGCGGCTGACAGTGCGTGCGCCATCGTCTGGCTTCTGCCGGCCCAGGGCGAGAAGGCGTCTTCGAATCCGGCGCGCTCGGGAATCCACCAGGTATCCCAGCGAACCGTGTCGACACAGATCATCACGACGTTCGAGACGCGCGCTGCAGCAGAGATCTCCTCAGGCTGCTCGGAGCAGCCGGAAAGCAAGGTAGCGGCCGCCAGCGCCGCAGCACCGGCCGCGACGCGGCGCAAAGAGCAGAAAGTTTTCATCGGGAGGATTCTGGATTCGATATTTCAGGATTCACAGGCAGTTTAAGCGGATACACTCCTGCAGACAACTCAGTTGCCGAGACTCCCGACCATCTCGTTGCCGATACTGCCGCGGGTGCTAAAATCCCGCCTGGAAATTCAGTTCTGGCTCTCGAAAATGAAACCATTCAACAGTTTCGTGGGGATTGCAATGATCATCATTGCAACTCCCGTTTATGCCTACATCGGCCCCGGCTCCGGCATCAGCCTCCTCGGCGGCCTTTGGGCGGTGCTGGTCGGCGTCGTTCTGGCGCTGGCCGCCATCCTGTTCTGGCCGATCCGCTACATGGTCAGGCGCATGCGCGCCCGACGGAATGTCGGCCAGACCGAGCTGTCCAGCGAGCGAGCCGCGCCCGACAGCGACGACGAATCGGGCAAGTAGGGACCGATGCGATTCAACTGGATTATGAAGCCGGGCGGGATGGTCGGCACAGCACTGGTGGTCTGCGCGATCCTGATGCTTGCCGGATGTGGCTCCGAACCCGAGCCGGCCGAGCAACGCGTGGTCATCCTGGGCTTCGACGGTATGGACCCGGTGCTGGCGCAACGCTGGATGGACGAAGGCAAACTGCCGAACTTCAGCCGGCTGGCCGAATCCGGTCATTTCCAGCCGCTGG
>DATFJJ010000357.1:0-12835 GCA_035269245.1 Wenzhouxiangellaceae bacterium
ATCTTGACCAGGTAGAAAAGCTGCTCCGGCCCGCCGGCCTGCTCGCGCGCCAGGTGAGCCAGACACCCGGCGGCCTGGGCCATCGCTTCCAGGATCAACACGCCCGGCATCACCGGATGCCCCGGGAAATGCCCCTGGAAGAAATGCTCGTTGATGGTCACGTTCTTGATCGCGTGAATCTCGGCCGGGTCTTCCATGGACCAATCCAGGACTCGGTCGACCAGCAGGAACGGATAGCGGTGCGGCAGGAGGCGGAAGATGTGTTCGATGTCGACGCGAGTCGAATCAGTCATTCGTTTTGCTCCAACTTTGGTGTTTAGTGCTGTTTGGTGTCTTTGCGGAAAAGTCGGTCGAGTTGTCCCAGCCTCACCAGAATACGCTGCCAGGCGCGCAACGGTCGGGCGGGAATGCCCGAGCCGTACTGACCGGGCTCGGATATCGAATCCAGTACCGTGCTCATGGCCGTAATCACCACATGATCGCAAATCTCGAGGTGGCCGCCAATTCCACAGGCGCCCGCGATCATGCAGTACTTGCCGATTCGCGTGGAGCCCGCGATGCCGACGCACCCGGCAATGGCGGTGTGATCTCCGATAACCACGTTGTGCGCGACCTGGACCTGGTTGTCGAGCCGGACATCGCAGCCGAGGACGGTATCCTCGACGGCTCCGCGGTCTATCGTCGTGTTGGCGCCGATCTCGCAGTCATCGCCGATCCTGACCGCGCCGATCTGCGGCACGTTGATCCAGCTGCCGCGATGCATTGCCAGGCCGAACCCGTCAGCGCCGATCACTGCACCCGGATGCACGACGACACGTTGCCCCAGCCGGCAAGCAGCGCCGACGAACACGTTCCCGACCAGGCGCGCACAGGCGCCGATCACCGCATTCTCGCCGACGATACAGCCGGGACCAAGCACGGCGCCCGCCCCCACGCGCGCGCCGGCAGCAACGTGCGTTAGCGGGCCGATCTCGGCACCGGGATCGATCTCGGCCGAATCATCGACCTGCGCGCTGGCATGAATGCCGGGCCGCACCCCCGGCGCCGGATGAAGCCGCTGGAGCACCCGTGCCCAGGCGGCATAGGGCTCATCGGAGACGAGGGCGGCGCAAGGACAATCCTCGGCGGCAGAGCCCGTGAGGACCACGGCCGACGCGCGCGTTGCGCTCAACCGGGAGCGGTAGGCCGAATTGGCCAGGAAGCTGATCTGGCCGGGCGTGGCCGTGACCAGCGTGGCGCCGGCATGGACCAGGATTTCAGGATCTCCGCGCAGTTCCAGGTCGAGCGCGGCAGCAAGATCGCCCAGGCTGACCGGGGCCGTGACCGAAGACGCCTGTCGTCTCATTGTCCGGAGCGCTGGCCCCGGCGTTCGTAGTCCATTTCGAGAAATGACAGCACCTTGTCGGTGATGTTTATCGTCTCGGAGGCATACGCAACCGGGCTGGACAGGACCAGGTCGTAGCCTTCGCGGCGCGCGACGGTCTGCACCGCAACCTCGATTTCCTCGCCCAGTTCCTTGATCTGCTGGTTGCGCCGGAAATTGAGTTCTTCGGCCAGGTCTTCGCGGCGACGCTCTATCGAGCGATCCAGGTTGCGGATCTCGCGCTGGCGGGCGGCCACCTGTTCGGCGGTCAAGCCCGACGCGTTGGCCAGTTCCTGTTCCATGCTCAAAAGACGCGCCTCGTCGGCGAGGAGTTCGTCGTTGATGGGCCGGAATTCTATATCGAGCTCGGCACGACCGGCGATCACCTGCGGCGCGTTGTCCAGCAGGCGCTTCATGTCGACGTAGCCAATGCGGATGTCCTGGGCGAGGGCCGCCCCGGCCAGCAACATCGTCAGCATGAAAATCAAAACTCGCACGTCGGCCATCCGGACTCAGACACTACTTCCTGACTATACAGTATAGGCCTTCGAGGCCCAAATCCGCCAGTCCCGGGCGCGACGCGGCGGTCCCAGGCGACAGCAGCCGGGGTTTGCCCCACAGGATCGCTTGGCCAAGGCGCGGCGCCCTGACCATGAAGCCTTTACCGTAGCCTCCCGCCAGGGCGCCGTCGCGCCCGTGGAAGGTTATCCAGAGGTTCCCTAGAACTGCGTACCGAACGAGAACTGGAGAAACTGGGTCTCATCACCGTCCCGTTCCTTGAGGGGCATCGAGACGTTGAGGATGATCGGGCCGACCGGCGCTTCCCAGCTGAGCGAAAGACCGGTGGATGCACGCACCAGATCCTGATCGAAGCCCTCGATATCGGCAAACACGTTGCCGGCGTCGACGAACCAGGCCATGCGGGTCCCGCTGACTTCGACGAACGGCACCGGGAAGGCGATCTCGATGCCGCCGGTCGCCTTGAAGTCGCCGCCCACCGATCTGCAGAACTGATCCTTGGGACCCAGCGTGTTGTCCTCGAATCCGCGCACGTCGGAAACACCGCCGGCGAAGAAATGCTCCCAGAACGGCAGGCCTGAATCGGCAGTCACGATTTCATCGAGCTGGCACTGCCCGGACAGGCGCTGCGGCTCGACCGGATCGGTATCGACGAAGTCCTTGCCGTCGTAGGTTTCGCCGTAGGACACGTCGGCACGCAGGACGAAGGCGAAATCGCCGCCCAGCGGGAAAAACTTGCGCCCCCTGTAGGCGGCGGTAAAGTACTCGCGGGTACTGCCCGGCAGGGCCACGTTCAGGCTCAGCCTGTTGAGCGAGCCGCGCGTCGGTGTCAGGAAGTGGTTACGGGTATCACGCCCCCAGCTGCCGTTGACGAATGCGGTTTCGATCTTTCGCTCACTCGAACTCAGGAAGCCGTCGCCATTGGTATCCAGCGTAATGGCCAGCGGCCGCGTGATCGCGAATCGAAAATCGATCGGGCTGTTCGGATCGTCCGGGTCTTCCGGTACGGCGACCAGCTGCCCGATGCTGATGTCCTGGCTGCGCACGCTGGCGCCAAGCTGAACGAAATCGATCTCGGAGATCGGGAAGCCGATGTTCGCGCCAAGCGCCACCTGGCTGGTCGAAAACGCCGAGATATTGGCACGGCCCTGGTTGAATTCCGAATAGCTCGCGAAATAACCCAGCGATACGCCGTCATCGGTGAAATACGGGTTGGTGTAGCTGAGATTCAGGCTGCTGGAGATCGAGCTTCGGCTGATGCCCAGACCAATCGTGCGACCGGAACCCAGGAAGTTTTCCTGGCGCACCGATATTGACGCGATCAGCCCCTGCAGCTGCGAGAAGCCCAGGCCCACCTGGAAACTGCCGGTGGCTCGCTCCTCTACGCTGACGACGACATCGATCTGGTCTTCAGTGCCCTCGACCGCGGGGGTCTCGATATTGACGTTCTCGAAATACCCGATGCGCTGCAATCGCAACCTCGATCGGTCGATCGCCGCCTGCGAGAACCAGGCGCCCTCGAACTGACGCATTTCGCGCCTGAGCACTTCGTCCTTGCTCATGGTATTGCCGCGGAACTCGACCCGGCGCACGTAAACGCGTTTGCCCGGCTCGACGAAGAAGGTGATCGCGACCGTTTTGTCGTCACGGTCGATCCGCGGAACCGGGTTGACGTTGGCAAAGGCGTAGCCGAAGTTCGCCAGCACAGAGGTGATGGCTTCGACCGTCGCCTCGACCTCCTTGCGCGAGAACACCTGCCCGGGATCGACCAGGACGAAATTCCTGAGTGTTTGCTCCGACAGTACGAGGTCGCCGGTCAGCTGGACATCGTCGACAGTGAAAACCTCGCCCTCGCGCACATTGGCGGTGATATAGATATTCTGCTTGTTCGGACTGATCGAGACCTGGGTGGATTCGATGGCGAAGTCCATGTAGCCGCGATCGAGATAGTACGCCCGCAACCGCTCGAGATCGCCGGACAGTTTCTCGCGGGTGTAGTTGGTGCGGCCCTTCCAGAACATCAGGCCGGCTTTCTCGTCGGATTCGAACTCGTCGCGCAGTTCCTTCTCCCTGAAGGTCTCGTTGCCGACGATATTGATATGACGGATCTTGGCCTGGTCCCCTTCTTCGATCTTGATGACGATGTTGACCCGGTTCCGATCCAACTCGGTCACCTGCGGATCGACTTCGACCGCGTAATGGCCCTGATTGAAGTATTCACGCACCAGTTCCTGCTGAATACGGTCGATGGCCAGTTCATCGAAGACCTCGCCCTCGGCGATTCCAATCTCGGAGAGCGCGGGCAGCAGCGACTCCGTGGGAATCTTGTCGTTGCCGTCCAGCTGCACAGACGAAATCGCCGGTCGCTCGACAACCTTGATGACCAGGATGTCGCCCTCCCGTCCGAGTTCGACCTGCTCGAAGAAGCCGCTTCGATAGAGATCGCGGATACTCGAGCGCGCCAGCGCCGGGGTCAGCCGCTGGCCGACCTCGACCGGGAGAAAGCTGAACACGGTGCCTTCGGAAATGCGCTGCAGGCCATCCACACGGATTTCGTCGACCGTGAATGTCTGCGCCGAAGCACTCAGGCTGAACAGTGCCAGCAGTAAAGGCAAAAATCTCATCGAAACCCTTTCATCGTCTTGATATCGCGCGTGGTCGGCGCGCAGTTTATTGAACCAGGCGTAAGATATCGTTAAATATCGCAACGCTCATCAGCGCCAGGACCATCATCAGCCCGATACTCTGGCCGATCATGTGGCCGCGCTCCGAGACCGGACTTCCCTTTATCCACTCGATCAGGAAGTACAGCAGGTGCCCGCCATCCAGGATCGGGATCGGCAGCAGATTGATGATCGCCAGCGACAGGCTGATCAGGCCAAGAAAAAACAGGAATCTGGACACGCCGAGGCGTGCCGAGTCGTTGGCCAGTTGCGCAATTGTAATCGGTCCGGACAGGTTGCTCAGGGATGCGTTGCCGGCAATCATCCGACCGAGGATTCCCAGCGTTGCCGACGTCAACCTCCAGGTCTCGCCGACCGCCTCGCCAAGGCCCTCGACAGGGCCGTAGTGCAGGATGGTGAATGCCCGTTCCATTGCCGCCCGCGCTTCCGGACCGGGCTCGCCCGGCCGAACGCCGATGATCATGCGCCCCTCGACGCGCTCCGGCGCGATTTCGAGTTCGCGGTTCATGCCGTCCCGACTGATCTCGATTTGCACCGGCCGGCCGTCGGCTGCGGCCTCGGGAATCATGTTCACCAGCGTCATCCACCCGTCCACGGGCTCGCCGTTGATGGTCACTACCCGGTCACCCGCCTCCAGTCCCGCGCGCTCGGCCGGAGAATCTTCGCTGACCTGGCCGATGACGGGCGGCAGATCGACCCGCCACGGCTCGATGCCGAGCGCGTCGAGAATCCGATCTTCCCGAAAGTCGTCGCCGAGCCTGTCCAGCGGCAGCCTCAATTCCCGGCGGCGCGACTGCCCGTCCTCGACCACCAGCGATACGGGGTTGCGATCCAGCGCCTCGGGCACAAGCGCCAGGACCGCATGGGTCCAGGTTTCGACGGGCCGCCCGTCGACCTGCACGATCATGTCGCCGTGCTCCAGCCCCGCGGCCTGGGCAATACCTTCGGGATTGCCGACTATCGGACGGGACTCCGGAATCCCGAGCATGAACATGGCCCAGAAGGCGGCGACCGCGAAAATCAGGTTGAAGATCGGGCCGGCTGCCACGATTGCCGAACGCTTTGCCAGCGATTTCCGGTTGAATGCCTGCTCCAGCTGATCGTCCGGAACCGGTGTCTCGCGCTCGTCGAGCATCTTGACGTAGCCGCCCAGCGGAATCGCGCCGATGACGAACTCGACGCCGTTTTTGCCCTTGCGTCGCCAAAGGGGCTTGCCGAAGCCGACCGAGAAGCGCAATACCCGCACGCCGGCTCGTCTGGCCACCCAGTAGTGGCCGAATTCGTGAAACGTCACCAGCAGCCCGAGAGCGACCGCAAGCCAGAATATTGATCCGAGAATTTCCATTGCTGTTTGAAGTTCCTTGGCGTCAAACGTTCCCGGAAGATGGCATCAGCCGGTGGGCGATTGTCACACGCCCGCGGTGAGCCACCACAAAACGAAAGCGAAAACCGGGGCAGCCGCAGAGAGGCCGTCGATCCGATCGAGCATTCCGCCGTGCCCCGGCAGGAGCGCCGATGTGTCTTTAAACCCGCGTTGTCGCTTGAACAGGCTGATCAAAAGGTCGCCGCAGATCGACAACGCAACCAGAATCGTCGCCACCAGCGCCGCGGCAACCGGCGCCAGCGGGATATCGGGCATCAGTCGGCTGCAGATCACGGCGGTCGCGATTGCTGTGACCAGACCACCGGCAGCGCCGGACCAGGTCTTGCCCGGGCTGATCACCGGTGCCAGCTTCGGCCCACCGAACCGATGCCCGGCAAAAAAAGCGCCGATATCAGCCGCGGCAATGACAAAAAGCAGAAAAATAACCCACCAGTGGCTGTAGAAATGCAACCAGGAAATGGCGACGAACGCCGCCAACAGGATCAGACCGATCACGATCAGCTTGAGCGGCTGGATGTGCGGGCGATCGCCCGATCGTTCCGGCTGGCCGAGACCGGGAAAACGAAGCCATAGCGCGGAAAGCAGCCAGGCGACGGTGGCCAAGCCGAATATCACGGGGACGGCGACCGGGATGTGCGTGGCCCAGATCAGCGCAGCCCCCGCCAGACAGAGCACGGCGATCCACGAAGCCTGCGCCACCGCGCTTTCGACCCCGGCAAGCCTCGCATTTTCCCAGCCGCCTGCCACCAGCAAAAGCAAAGCCAGCACCACACTCAACCAGGTCGTCGGCAGCAAGAGCAGCGCGGCAAGCACCAGCGCGGCAAGCACCACCGAGGTAATCACCCGCGACTTAAGCATGCTTCTTTGTGTGGCTCTCGGCAAGGCCTCCGAAGCGCCGCTCGCGCTGCCTGAAATCGTCCAGCGCCGCATCCAGGTCGGCCTCGGTGAAGTCCGGCCAGAGCGTATCGCTGAAATGGAGTTCGGTATAGGCAAGATTCCACAGCAGGTAATTGGAAAGCCGGCGCTCTCCGCCGGTCCTGATGAACAGGTCCGGTTCCGGCTGGCCCGCAAGCTGGAGCGCGTTGCCGAATGTGGCCTCGTCGATGCTGCTCGGATCAAGTTCGCCTCGGCGCGCCTGCTCGGCGAGTCTGCGCGCGGCCGTCACGATGTCGTCTCGTCCGCCGTAGCTCGCTGCGATGTTGAGCAGGAGGCCGGAGTTGTTGCGGGTCACTTGCTCGGCGCGCGCCATACCGCGCTGCAGGGATTTCGAAAACGCTTCTCTGCGGCCAATGAAGTTCAGGCGCACACCGTGCTGGTCGAGTTGGTCAACTTCACGATCCAGCGCCCGCCTGAACAGGCTCATCAGACGCGTGACTTCGTGGCGCGGACGGCCCCAGTTTTCGCTGGAAAACGCATAGACGGTCAAAACCGGAATGCCACGCTCGCCCACGGCCCGAACGATCTTGCGTGCAACCTCGGTGCCGGCCTGGTGGCCATAGGTGCGCGGCTTGCCCCGCCTGGCGGCCCACCGGCCGTTGCCGTCCATGATGATTGCCAGATGATGCGGCAGATCTGCCCCGGACATCGACTCAGATCTCCATGAGCTCTTTTTCTTTTTCCGCAACCAACTCGTCCACCCGCTCGACGTGCTGATCTGTCAGCTGCTGGATCTCGGTCTCGGCGCGGCGCTGGTCGTCCTCGCTGATTTCCTTGTCCTTGAGCAACTCCTTGACGTGGTTGTTTGCATCCCGTCGAATGTTGCGAATTGCAACCTTGGCCTGCTCGCCCTCGTTGTGGACCACTTTCGAAAGCTTCCCCCGCCGCTCTTCGGTCAGCGCCGGCAACGGCACCCGGATCACGGTACCCGCCGACGCCGGATTCAAGCCCAGGTCGGAAGCCATGATGGCTTTCTCGATCTTGCCGACCATGGTCTTGTCCCAGGCCGTGACGGCCAAAGTGCGCGAATCCTCGACGGTCACGTTGGCTGCCTGGCCGATCGGGACTTCCGAACCGTAGTATTCGACGTTTACGTGCTCGAGCAGGCTGGGATGCGCACGTCCGGTGCGAATCTTCGCAAGCTCGGCCCGGAGGGATTCCAGGCTCTTGTCCATGCGCAACGCGGCGTCTTTCTTGATATCTGGAAGCATAGGATTACCGTTCAATTTTTCTGGCGACCGTACAACGTTCGATTGTAGCAGTACCCATGCCCGCGATTCTCGGAGAAAACCGGCAAGAGCTGCGCGTTGACGCTACTCGACGAGGGTGCCGATATCTTCGCCGCCAACCAGGCGGGCGAGATTGCCTTCGGTATTAAGCCCGATCACGCGGATCGGCATGGATTGATCGCGGCACAGGACCATGGCATTGGCATCCATGACCTTGAGCTTCTGCTGAATGACCTCATCGTAGCTGATGCGCTTATAGAAACGGGCATTGGGGTCGTGGGTCGGGTCGGAGGAATAGACGCCGTCGACCTTGGTCGCCTTGATCATGAGATCGGCGCCGATCTCGATCGCGCGCAGGCTGGCCGCGGTGTCGGTCGTGAAAAATGGATTACCGGTCCCGGCCGCAAACACAACGACCCTGCCTTTCTCCAGGTGCCTGATGGCGCGGCGCCGAATATAGTCCTCGCAGACTTGCCGGACAGAGACGGCCGACATGACGCGGGTGGTCGTGCCGGCACGCTCCAGCGAATCCTGCAGCGCCAGCCCGTTCATCACTGTCGCCAGCATGCCCATGTGATCGCCGGTAATTCTATCCATGCCGGCCGATGCCAGTCCGGCCCCGCGGAAAATGTTGCCGCCCCCGATCACGACACCGACCTGGACGCCGGCGTGTGACACCTCAGCCAGTTCCGCAGCAATGCGACTGCTGACCTTCGGATCGATCCCGTAATCGTGGTCCCCGAGCAACGCCTCACCGCTGAGCTTCAGCAGAATTCGACGGTAGCGGGGTGACTCCATGACCGATCCTCGGGTTGCGCGACGTTCAGCCGCCGCGAGCCTGCTGCATCACTTCCGCCGCAAAATCCGACTCTTCCTTCTCGATACCTTCGCCAACCTCGAGACGGACGAAATTCCTGACCTTCGCGCCCTTGGACTTGAGCAGCGCGCCAACGGTCTGATCCGAATCCTTCACGAACGGCTGCCCGACCAGCGTGATCTCGGCCAGATGCTTGTTCAGACGGCCGGCGATCATTTTTTCGATGATCTCTGGAGGCTTGCCGGAATCCTCGGCCTGCGCCCGCAGGATTTCCTTTTCCTTTTCGAGCACATCGGCCGGCACCGAGTCGGCATCGACAAACGGCGGGTTCAGCGCGGCCACGTGCATGGCAATATCGCGCGCCAGCTCTTCGTCTCCACCTTTCAGGCTGACCAGCACACCGATTCGACCGCCGTGAATGTAGCCGCCTATTACTCCGTCAGGCCCGCCGCCGTCGGCGTCGACCCGCTGGACGCGGCGAATCTGGATATTCTCGCCCAGCTTGGCCACCAACTGCTGGCGACGCGCCTCGACGCTGTCGCCGGCTTCGAACTCTGCTTCCGCGAGTGCCGCGACGTCGTCGTTGCCCGCAGCAAGCGCCAACTCGGCGACGCGATCTGCAAATGCGCGGAAATTCTCGTCCTTGGCGACGAAATCCGTTTCACAGTTGATCTCGACCAGTACGGCACTGTCTGCGTCGGAAGCTTCGACGATCGCGCCCTCGGCAGCTACCCGTCCGGCCTTCTTGTCGGCCTTGGCCAGCCCGCTCTTGCGCAGGTGTTCGATCGCGGCTTCGATGTCGCCGCCGGTTTCCACCAGGGCCTTCTTGCATTCCATCATGCCGGCGCCGGAGCGCTCGCGCAGTTCCTTGACCTGGGATGCGGTGATACTCATGATTCTTCCTTGTCCTCGGACTTGGTCGCAGCGGCCTTCTTGGCCGGCTTCGTTTCTGAATCCGGTGTTGTCTCGGCCGGCGGGGCTTCAGCCGTCTCAGGCGATTCTGCAGCTGCCTTCGCGGCTTCCTCGGTATCGGCGGCGCGGTCGGCTTTTTCCGCCTCGGCCTTGGCCGGACCTTCAACGGTTCCTTCCGGCGCAGCTTCGGCCTTGGCCGGACTTTCGGTGGCGCCTTCCGGGGCGGCTTCGGCCTTGTCGGCGGCCTTGGCTGCAGCCTTCTTGGCGGTCTTCTTAGCGACCTTTTTTGCGACTTTCTTGGCAACCTTCTTGCTGGTCTTCTTCTTTGCCGTCTTCTTCGCCGCTGCCGCTGCGTCACTGTCGCTGGTGTCGATCGGGTTGCCTTCGGCGTCGAGTTCGATGAACTCGTCCTTGTCGCCGGCAACCTGCGGCACCGATGCCTTGCCTTCGAGAATCGCGTCGGCAGCCAGCTGTGTGTACAGCCGTACCGAACGAATCGCGTCGTCATTGCCCGGAATCGCGTAATCGACGACATCCGGGTTGTGATTGGTATCAACCACGGCGACGACCGGAATGCCCAGCTTGCGGGCCTCGGCAATGGCGATATCCTCATGACCGATGTCGATGACGAACATCGCGTCGGGGAGCGAATTCATGTTCTTGATCCCGCCGAGACTCTGCTCGAGGCGGTCACGCTCGCGGGTAAGTTCCAGCACTTCTTTCTTGACCAGGCGGTCGAAGCTGCCGTCGGTTTCCATCGCCTCGAGTTCCTTCAGACGATTGATGGACTGGCGGATGGTGCGGAAATTCGTGAGCATGCCGCCCAGCCAGCGGTGCGACACGTAAGGCATCCCACAGCGCGCCGCCTCTTCGGCAACGGCCTGGCCGGCCGCGCGCTTGGTGCCCACGAACATCACGGTACCGCGCTTGCTCGCCATGCGGCTCAGGAAATCGAGCGCTTCCTTGAGCAGCGGCAGCGTACGTTCGAGGTTGATGATGTGGATCTTGCCGCGGGCACCGAAGATATAGGGCTCCATCTTCGGATTCCAGTAGCGGGTTTGATGACCGAAATGCACGCCAGCTTCGAGCATCTGGCGCATGGTGACGTCAGGCATGGTTACTTTCCTTTTTGGTGCGCGGCCGTTTTATGATTCGGACCGGCATTGGTTTGAACCTCCGCAATTCCCCATCCGGCGACCCTGGGACGGTTCGACTTCGTTCCAACGAAGCCCGACGACCCAAGAGCAACCCCGCCTGATGTGACGGAACGCGTGTGAATTTTGATTTTCCCCGGCATCGCCGAGCAAATCCATTCAATTATAGCCTGTCGCCGGCAAGTTCGGCAAGCCCTGCTTTAACATGGAGGAACAAACAGGGTTCGACACGCCCGGTCGATCGGATAAACTAGCCTTGAGCGTCCGGGCCGCATTCCCGACGCCCTTCAACGCCGCCCGAAACGCCAAGGATCCAACCGACCGATGACTGACCGACGCCACCTCGCCAACGCCATCCGCGCCCTCGCCATGGACGCCGTCCAGCGCGCCAGTTCCGGCCATCCCGGCATGCCCATGGGCATGGCCGACATCGCCGAAGTGCTGTTCAACGATTTCCACAGCCACAATCCCGCCAACCCCGACTGGGCCAATCGGGACCGGTTCGTGATCTCCAACGGCCACGGTTCGATGCTGCTGTATGCGGTGCTCCACCTCAGCGGGTACGCGCTTTCCCTGGACGATCTGAAGAATTTTCGCCAGTTGCACGCGCCCACGCCGGGTCATCCGGAGTTCGGCGAGGCCCCGGGCGTGGAAACCACTACCGGCCCGCTGGGCCAGGGGCTTGCCAACGGCGTCGGCATGGCGCTGGCCGAGAAGCTGCTGGCCAGGCGCTTCAATCGCGACGACCTGGATATCGTCGATCACTACACCTGGGTGTTCGCCGGCGACGGCTGCCTGATGGAAGGCGTTTCGCACGAGGCCTGCTCGCTGGCCGGCACCTGGGGCCTGGGCAAGCTGGTGGTGTTCTACGACGACAACGGCATCTCCATCGACGGAGAAGTCAGCGGCTGGTTCACCGACGACACGCCGGGCCGCTTCCGCAGCTACGGCTGGCAGGTCCTCGACGACGTCGACGGCCACGACGCCGAGGCGGTGCGCGCGGCCATCGAAGAGGCTCGCTCCGACCGGGACCGCCCGACGCTGATCTGCTGCAAGACCACGATTGGATTTGGCGCGCCCGACAAGCAGGGCACGGCCGATACCCACGGCTCGCCGCTGGGCGACGAGGAAATTGCTGCAACGCGCGCCGAACTCGGCTGGCCGCACCCGGCCTTCGAGATTCCCGACGACGTGCGGGCCGGCTGGGACGCGCGCGAGCGCGGGCAGCAGTCCGAACAGGTATGGCAGGACGTCATGCAGCAATACGCCGAGCGCTTTCCGGAGCAAGCGGCCGAATTCGAGCGCCGCATGCGGCACGAACTGCCCGGTGACTTCGCGGAGCGCGCCCGGGCAATCGTCGAGAAAATGCAGAACGACGACAGCAAGGTCGCGACCCGCAAGGCTTCGGGTATGGCGCTAGAGGCATTCGGGCCGCTCTTGCCCGAGCTTCTAGGCGGTTCGGCCGACCTGACCGGCTCGAACAATACCGACTGGTCCGGCAGCCGCGACATCATGCAGGCCGACGGTGACGGCAACTATATCTACTATGGGGTGCGCGAATTCGGAATGACCGCGATTGCGAGCGGCCTGTACCTGCACGGCGGGTTCATTCCCTATACCGGAACCTTCCTGGTGTTCTCCGACTATGCGCGCAACGCCGTTCGCATGTCGGCGCTGATCCCCACCGGCGCGATCCACGTCTACACCCATGATTCGATCGGGCTGGGCGAGGACGGACCGACCCACCAGCCCATCGAGCACGTGGCCAGCCTGAGGTTGATCCCGAACCTCGAGGTCTGGCGTCCGGCCGACAAGACCGAAACGGCCGCGGCCTGGG
>DATFJJ010000358.1:0-7028 GCA_035269245.1 Wenzhouxiangellaceae bacterium
CAACGTACAATTTGTACACGCCCGGCAGGCTGTCTTGTTGCGCCGGATCACCGTCCCCCGGCAGCCAGTGGTAGTTGAGCTTCAGACCACCGGCGCCGTCCTGAAACCAACCCTCGGCGACCCAGGAATCTCGTTCACCATAGGCCAGCACCCCGAGCAGTTCGGCCACCACGTCGCCATCGTCCGACATGCCGAGACCGACGCGCCAGTCGTCACCGACATAGTCGAGCCGCGCCGTGTCCTGGCTCCCTGACAGGTTGACCGAGTCCGAAGCCGCTGAAGAGCCGGCGAAAAACGCGGCTGCGGCGAGTAAAACGAGATAACTGCGCATGGTAAATCCTTGTCCTGGCGTGGTAGCGTGCTGCGATTATCGATGTGGAGTGAAATCTCGACAAGGGACGTCAAGCTCGCCGGGGTCCCCTGAGGTTTCTCTCCCGACGAATCCGATGGAAAGTCGAGGTGCGATACCCAGCCCGATGAAGCGTGTAAGCGACGTGTGAATTGTAGCCGGAAAATGCCCGGTCGAAGAAGTCAAGCACAGGCGCCATCTCTGGAAGACGCGATTCTTGCGGCGAGAGCGGGATCTTGACCTCAGCCTTTCATCGGCACTCTATCGTCCGGCTCGGCTGGGCGACCGGTGCGACTGCCGGTGACGCAGCCGCCGAAGGGGCCGCTATCGGCGCGATTGCAGGTCTGGCCGCCGGCGCGTTTTCTGCAGATCAGGAGGAAGACCGCATCATCCGGCAATGCCTGCGCGATCGCGGTTACGAGGTGTACTGAAGCACTTGGAACTGTCGGCTGGGCACATTCCGAAGGTCACGGGAAATAGCGGCGGGGTAAACTGGGGTTGCCAGACGCTGGAGGTGTCGCGTATCGAAGCCCTCCTTGCAACCGAACTGGAGATCGAGCATGGGCACCAAGAGCAAAGTCGAGCCGAGTGACAAGGCATCGAATCTGGAAAAGGAACCGGAGGACTGGACGACCGCCGACGAGCGGATGACCGACGCCCAGGCCTCCTACCTGAAGACCCTCTGCGAAGAGGCCGGGAAACCGTTTCGGGCCAATCTCACCAAGGCAGAGGCCAGCAAGATGATCGACGATCTGCAGAAACAAACCGGCCGCGGCGCCGACTGAGTATTTTCGGCGGGCGAAGGTACGCCGCCCGGAAAGGCTTCCCGGGAAACGGCGATTATTGCGTCGGCGAAATGCCGTGGTTGCCGAAGACTTCCCGAATCTGCGGGATCTGTTCTTCGGGAATGATCACCTTGATCTCCTTGCGGTCTTCGTCGATGAAAATCTTTTCCTCGGGGATGCCGTAAGCGATCATGTCCCTGTGCGCGGCCCTGGCCTGGTCGACAGCTTCGAAGCCACCGGTCATCGTCTTGTTTGCGGGCGTCGTATTCATCGTTCAATCCTCCTGCGTCGGGTGGATGGTGCTGAAACGAATTCGCGTGTTGCATCAGCAGCTTATCACGATGCGGGGGCGTCGCTACGGGGCTTTGTGACCGAGTTTTCAGTCGTCGGCCGGAGAGTCCCCCGTCGAGCAGTCTCACGATACAGGTGAGAACGTTGTCGGTGCGCCCCGGCCACAGGACCTACCCCCCGCGATGGCACGATGGCGGATGAGGTAGTCTTGTGGTCATGAGCGAGACCCTGGAGAGCGGCACCATCGTGTACCTGTACCGTCCACGCGTCGCCAGAGATGCTTCGGACGAGGTGCAGCGCTTCTATATCCTGCTGCGCAACAGCCGACACTTTCGACTGCTGGTAGTCGGCGCCAACCGCCTTCCGGCCGAAAAGAGCCGTGCAGAACCCGGGGGGCGCAACTGGGCCCTGGTGGAGGCGGTAACCGACGATGCCGACAAGATTGCGAAGATCCTGCGCGGCGGCGAATACGAAACGAGCACCAAGGGCACGCGGCACCTGCCGCCGGCCGCGCCGATCGGCGAGGGGCGTTACGCGTTGATGCAGTTCGACGATTCCACGCAGCTGGTGCACTCGCTCGATCGTTTCGGCGACGGTGATTTCGTGCGCGGCCTCGGGCTGCGACGCCAGGGTTTCTTCATCATCGCGGTGCGCAACCCGGAAGTCGAGGTCGAGGGTTTTCCCGACGAGGATCCGGATTATCCGCGATCGCTGAAATCGCTGTTCCGCGGCCGTCGGTGGCTGCCGGTATCGAACCCGGAGCTGCTGGATCACGAGGGCGCCCAACTCGCGCTGATGGCCGGGTTCGACGTCGATACGAATGCGCTGTCCGAAGCCGAGTCGCAACGCCTGGATGAAATGTTGGACCTGGATCTGCCGCGCTCGGCGCTGGAATCCGGTGAGGCGCCAGACCGCGACGCTTTCGATCACCGGCATCACGCGCCGATCGACGTCGCTTTCTCGGCCGGCGGCGAGACCGGTGGCAGGGCCGCCGCAGTCTCATCGGGTTCGGCCAGTGCGGTGGGTATGCTGCTGTCCGGCGTGTCGTTTCCTGCCTCCAAGAAAGACGTGCTGAATTGCGCCGAGATCAATCGGCGGCGCCTTGAAGATGCCGACCCGGCAATGGCCCGACTGGAGCGCTTGCCGCGGCGGACGTTCGAAGGCATGGCGGAGCTGCAGCAAGCGCTGTCGGAAGCGGCCGACCGGGACCGATTCGAGTGCGAAGTCTGCGGGCAGGCGTTCGATCGGCGCTCGGCGTACCGGCGTCATCGAGAGACCTCGCACCCGCAGCGGGCTGTATCGGCCGCAGATGTGGAGCGAGCCGTTCGCGACGCGTCCTTTCCGGCGACGCCGGACGACCTCGTCGAGCAAGCCCGCGCCAACAACGCCGGTGACCGGATTGTCGAGGTCATCGGGGAACTGCCGGACCGCGAATACCGCGACGCGGCGGAACTGGCGATGGCGTTCCAGGAAGCCGTCACCGGCATCGACCGTTCCGACGAATCTCCGCCGTCGGAACGCGGGGCGAAAGGCGCCAGCGCAGCGGCACTGGCACATGCGCTACGCGGCATCGATCTTCCGGCCGATCGCGACGCCCTGCTGCGACACGCTCGCTCCAATGAGGCGTCGGAGGGACTGCTGGAGCGTATCGAGGCCATGCCCGAACGCGATTACCGGGATTTCGCCGAAATCGAACAGGGATTTTCGAAAACCTGACGACCTCCGCATACCGGAATTTCTGTCGGCACTGTCCGGCCTGGATGCCCGTGCCCGCAGGGTTGGGCTCAAGCAAGCCGGCTTTATTTCGCAAACGGCAACTGGTCGTAATGGTCCAGCACGTCGGCCGGGTCGTCGAAAATCGCGTCGGCGCCGCGGAGGTCTTCATCGTTCCAGCCGCCGCCGCATCGCAGCGCGACGATCGGGACCCCGGCTTTGGAGGCCGCGTCGATATCGTACGGGGTGTCGCCCAGCATCACCGCCTGTCGCGGCGCGCAGCCTGCCTGCTTCAACGCCTCTTCGACGATGTCGGGCGCCGGTTTCGATTCATCCACGTCTCCGGCCGATGTCGTTTTTTCGACAAGGTCGTGTACCCCGGCCTGCTTCAGCAGCGCGACGACATCGTCCGGCGACGCGGAAGTCGCGACGACGCGCCGGATGCCGTCGGTCTCGAGCCGCCGCAGAAGTGCGCGAGCACCGGGCATCGGATCCAGCCCGGGCAGATACCGGTCCCGGAAGATTTCGCCGGCACGCTGCTTGAACCGGCCGCCCTCCGGATCCGAAGCCCGGAGCCCGCTCAACGTGTGCAGCACGATATCGCCGCCCATGCCGATCAACGGCCGAACCTGGTCGAACGCGACATCGAAGCCGAACTCATCCCCGGCGTCCACCCACGCCCGGGCATGGGCGTCGTTGCTGTCGATCAGCGTGCCATCGATATCGAGGATCGCGGACTTTCTGCTCATTCTGTTGTCTCCTTTCAAGCCTGGGTTTTGTCAGCTTGTCGACAATGCAAGCCGATCGGGAATTCACCGCGTTGCCGGAACTAATGTAGATGAGAACGTGGGCATTCACCTACTTACCGCGGCTTCGTCCAGCAATGCCAGATGGAATCGTTTCAACATCCGGTTGATTCAACACCAATACGGCCCATTTCAGAGACGTGGAATCCGGCCTTCAGGCCAAGCCGGATCCGTTTCGACTGAGAGACTGCAAGGTGGATGACCGCGGTGTCCGCTTGACCAGATCCCGCTTTGAGTTCATGAGCAATGCAAAGGCAGCCGAGCCTGCGGTAGTCTTCTCCCTGGTGGTCATGCCGTAATTGCCGACCAATGAAGGTTGTCGTCAAGCGGGAGTCTTGACTACCTCTTCTTTGCAGGCCCCGGAAGAGCCGTCGCAGACAAATTCGGAGAATACTGTAGTTTCATGGCGCAGCAACATTCCAACCTCGAACAACTGCTCGATCAGCTGGAACTGTTGTCGGAGCGCCGGGAGCGAGTCTCGCTGGACGATCTGATCGAGGCGGCCGGCCGCCGCTCTTTCGGAACCTTGCTGCTGATTGTCGGTTTAATCCTGGCTTCCCCGCTCAGCGGTATCCCAGGTGTGGCCACCACCATGGGGGTATTCGTGCTGCTGATTGCCTTGCAATTGCTTGGCGGTCGGAGACGGTTCTGGTTGCCGCGCTGGTTGCTTCGTCGGTGGGTATGGCGGGATCAGTTGCTTAAGGCTGTTGGCTGGTTGAGGTCGCCGGCTCGCTTTATAGACGGTTTTCTGCAACCTCGCCTGACGTGGTTGGTTTACAGCACGGGAACTTACCTTATCGCGCTGGTCTGTGTGCTGCTTGCCATGGTCATGCCCACGATGGAGCTTGTGCCTTTCTCCGCCACCGTCGCTGGATTGGCTCTGGTATTTTTCGGTCTTTCGCTGGTAGCCAACGACGGCCTGCTGATGATCATTGCCATTGCGATAATCGGTGCAAGCTTCGGCACTCTTGCTTACAGTTTCGTTCCGGCCGGATGAGAATGAGCCCGTAGTGCGGAGAACGTGGAGCCCATTTACTGATTCTGGATATGGATTGGAGGCCGTGGCGAGTGCGGTACGATTGGGCTCGGCTGGGTCGAGTTGGGCGGCGCGCTCCAAGATTAACCGGCCTTTATATCCTTCAATGTCTGAAGCCCCGAGCATGGAACCTGGATAATTGAATATGACGCTGCCTGTGTGGTTGTTGCCGTTCGTCGTGGCGGTTGTTTATCTGACGATGTTTTCGCTCGAGCGGCGCTTCCCGCTGCGCGAGGCACGTCGTTCCCTTTGGCCGCGGGTGTTGGTCAACGTCGTCATTACCGGTCTGGCCGTGGCCACGGCCGCGATCACCGTCAGGCCGGCCGTCGAGCATTTGCTGGCGTTGTCGCCCGAGCAGAATTTCGGCGCGCTGGCCATGCTGGAGCTGCCGCTGGCGGCTAAATTCGTCATTGCCTTCCTGCTGTTCGACTGGTCGTTTTACTGGTGGCATCGATTGAACCATCGCGTTCCGCTGCTGTGGCGATTCCATAATGTGCACCACGTCGATCCGGATCTTGACGTGACCACTGCATTCCGCTTTCATGTCGTCGAGATCGGCTATTCTTCGGCATTTCGCGCCACGCAGGTCCTGCTGATCGGGCCGGCAGCCTGGATGTACTTCATGTACGAACTCTTCTTTCAGGTTGCGACCTTGTTCCACCACAGCAACGTGAAGTTGCCGCTGCGCGTCGAGCAGGCCGTGAATCGGGTGTTCGTGACGCCCCGCATGCACGGTGTCCATCACTCGCATTTCCACCACGAAACCGACTCGAATTACTCCACCGTGTTCTCCTGGTGGGACCGGCTGCACCGTTCGCTTCGGCTGAACGTGCCGCAACACGCCGTCCGGATCGGCGTTCCGGCTTATTCCCGGCCATCCGACAACCGGCCCGGCAAGCTGTTGCGCATGCCGTTTGTCCAGCAGCGGTCTTACTGGCGGCGCCGGGATGGCACGACAATGGAGAACCGTCCGGCATCACGAACACCGGGGTCGACAACCCGGATGCAGGAATAGTCCAAAAGCGGGCTGTCGCCGGCATGTGCTGCGACGGGGCCACGCCTTCCTTGCGAACAGGAGAAAGACTGCGCGCAATATTGCTGGAAGCGCGTGTTGCCTGGTGATCTGCTAATCTGTTTCCAAGTCCCGGCAAGTCGGAAAATATGCCTGCTCACCACATTGCTGTGCTCGCCTTCTTCCTGTCAATGTCGCTCGTGCCGCCGGCTCCGGCACAGTCGGAGGGTATCGACTGGCTTCCTGTGGTGCGCGCCGCATTGGTCGAAAAAGTCCGGCTGGACGGCTCGGTAAAGGCTGTCCGGGAAAGCACGGTTTCGGCCCAGACCGCTGGCACCATCATGGCGTTGGCGTTCGACGTCGATGACCGGGTCGAACGTAGCGCCTCGGGCGGGCGTGTGAATTCTGAATCGGCTCTAACAACCTTCAAGTGTGGACGATGAATTCGAGACTGTTTCTCGCAGCGATGGTGCTTTTGCCGGCAGGCTTCATTGAAGCCGATCAGCAGAGCGCTGATGCCGACGCTCGGTCGGAACCCGTGACGCGAGTCGATTTCTGGAACGGCAACCGTTCGGTGGCGCGCCAGGTGTACGAGCGCGAGGTGCTCGAAGCGGTGCTCGCGGCAACCGAGGACGAGATGGGGCCTTGGCAGATAGCCGAAACGCTGGATGATTACCCGGGCGACGAAGAGTCGCGGGTTTTTTCCGGGAAACGCCACGACTTGTTCGTGACGATCGCCGGCAACCGGAAATTCGAGGATGGCGACATGATTGTCATCCCGCATCCGATGACACGCAATCTCCTGGGTTACCGAATCCCAGTCATTCGCGAGCAGGATGCGGATGCCTTTGCCGCAGTCAGCACCGAGGCGGAACTCCAGGTGTTGCGCCACGGCATCCCCGCGACCTGGAGTGATGCAGAAATCTTCAGGCGCAACGGATATACGGTGGTCGAAGAGGGTAGTTTCGACGATATATTCCAGCGGCTGGAGGACGGCCTTATCGACTACAGCGCGTTTGGTGCCAATGAGGTTCTC
>DATFJJ010000359.1:0-4838 GCA_035269245.1 Wenzhouxiangellaceae bacterium
GATCTTCGACGAGCTGTGCCGGGGTGCGATCAAGCCTGCATCCCGCGCCGAATATGTCCGCATCATCGGTGATCTTGCCGCCAACGGCGCGCAGGGGGTGATTCTCGGGTGCACCGAGATCGGGTTGCTGGTTCGCCCGCAAGACGTCGATGTGCCGCTATTCGATACGGCCGCCATCCATGCCGAAGCCGCGGCGCGTTTCGCGCTGACCGGGTGCTGAGTCTCTTCCTTCGCGCGCCGCCGGCGCTTCAGTCTTCGATTTCGAAGGTTACGCCGGCGTGCGTCTTGAGGCGTTCGAGCAGTTTGCCGTTCAGGGCCGTGGCCGGTGTCCAGAAGCCACCTCCCACCTCGTCGCCGATGTCGCGGGCCAGGCATACTGCGGCTTCGCCGATCATTTTCGAAGTAGACCCGTAACCCGGATCGCGGTCGCCCTTCACCCGCGCCCGGAGCGTACTGCCCTCCGAAGTGCGTCCTTCTACGACGATGTTGAAGAATCCGGCTTTGCGCTGTTCGGGCGACGGGCCCTCGCCGGGCTTGGGCAGCACCATCTTCCTGAGCACCGACCGCGTCGGGCCCATGGCAGCGCCCAGAGCGAATGCGCCCATGCCCAGCGAGACCATGGTGGCTTTGGCGCGGCCGCCGAAGCCCTTGCCGGTCAGCACGGCCTCATCGTAGCGAAAGCCCTGGCCGTAGGCGAAATCCTGCAGCGCGTTGGCCCGGTGCACCACCCGGGTATTGATCGCAGCCATGATGAATGGCGCCATCCAGCTGCCGATCGCAGCGTCGAACTTCGGTCCGTTGACGGAAGGCTGGCGCGGCCCCTTCCGGTGGTCCGGCGGGCACAGCGCGAACGGGTTTTTCAATACTTTTGCGGTCTCCGAATCGCGCCGGGATTCCTCGACGATGTTGAGCATGCTGGCGAAAGTGCCGCCGCTCAAGCCGCCCTTGGCGGCCTTGACCCGCAACCTGACCCGTTCCAGCGGCTTGCCGAACTTTTCATCAGCGGCCTTTTGCAGAAGCCACACGCCCATGTCCGACGGAATCGAGTCGAAACCGCAGCAGTGCACGATGCGGGCGCCGCTTTTCTCCGCGGCCTCGGCATGCTGGTCGATCATTCTGCGCATCCACGGCACTTCACCCGAAAGGTCGCAGTAATCCGTACCGAATGCACAGCACGCGGCAACCAGTTCGGACCCGTGCAGGGCGTACGGACCGACGGTCGTGCAGACGACGCGGGTCCGCTTGACCATTGCATCCAGCGATTCGCGGTCGTGGCTGTCGGCGGTGATCAGCGGCAGCGCCGCAGCCCCTTCGCCAAGGCCCGACCGGATTTCTTCAAGCCTGGCCTGACTGCGGCCGGCCAGTGCCCAGCGCAGGTCGCCGTCGGCGCCGTGCCTGGCCAGCAGGTGTTCGGCCACCAGTCGGCCGGTAAATCCGGTGGCCCCCATGAGCACAACATCAAACTCGCGTCCGTCGGTCATCTGCTTGTTTCCGGGTGATCGGGATGCTCACCTTAACCGAAGTTGCGCGTATTGCGATTGCTCGGGATGCTCAATGTTGCAAGGTCTGCTCATCGTGAGGCTCATCGCCTGGAAGATGCATCAGGGACGTCCCGTTCCGAAGTGATTCGGCCAGCAAGTCGGACAGCGCCAGCAAGTCGTTGATCTTGATTCGTCGAATTCTTACCGTGATCAGTCCCCGGTCCTGAAGATAGCGCAGCGTTCTTGAACAGGATTCCGGCGACATGCCAAGTCTCGAGGCCAGCGCCGACTTGGTGAATGCCAGCTCGACCAGCGCTTCCTTGCCGTTTTGCTCGGCGGCGCGATAAAGCAGGAACGATACGAGCCGTTGCGAAACGGTATAGCCGCTGGCGTACTTGATGTCGCGGACAAGGGCATCGAATTGCCGACTCAGGCATTCGACCAGCGCCCGGTTGAATCGAGTGTCGACCTGGCTGACCAGTCTGACCGTGTCCCGACAGACGGTCAGCAATTCGACCTTCGAAATCGAGCACGCCTCGTAATGAAAGGGTTGTCCGGAAAAGATCTCGGCCTGCCCGAATGCCTTGCCCCGGTCCAGCATTGCGATGACCTTTTCGACGCCGTGGTGGGAATAGATGGACAGCTTGACCAGCCCTGACCGGATCAGCCGGATGCCCGGACTGTAAGTGCCGGCGCCGGCAATCCGGGACTTCCGGCCGAAAGAGCTCAGTCGGGAGCCGGCCGCAAGCTGTTCGATAGTTCGATCCGAAAGCGGACTGAACAGGTCGGCCTGTCGCAGCAGGTCAATTTTGTCGAGTTCTTTCATCCGGCATCCATGGCAAACGCAGTCCGGTCTCGCCCCTCGGGTCCGGCGAGCCGGACCCGAGGGCGCCGAGAGGCAGGTGACGAATCTAGAGCAGTGCCGCCGACCTGCTGTTGACCTGGATCAATCCGCTCCGGCGCCCCCGGCGCCGGCACGCCATTATTCCGCGAGAACCGGTCGAGAGGACCCCTGCGTCGCTGCGAGGTTTCGGTGTCTGAACGTCCGGACATTTCCCGAATATTTCAGCGTCCTGATGAGGATAGACTTGAATTTCCGCCGTCCGGAGATGCATTGCATGAAGCCACGAAACGAACTTGCAATTGCCGCGCTTGCAGCTTTCGGCATGATTCTGACAGGCGCCGATCGGGCGCATGCGCAGGATCTCGACGAAGTTCAACCCCAGGCCCGTCCGGCGGCAGCATGTGCGACCGAAGCGTCGCCGTATCGCGATTTCGATTTCTGGGTTGGAGAGTGGGACGTGTATGAACCCGAAAGCGACCGGAAGCTGGGGGAGAACAGCGTGACGCTTCGAGAGAACGGTTGCCTTATCGTCGAACGCTGGACCGGCGGAGGCGGCGGCACCGGCATGAGCATGAACTTCTACGATCCGCTCGAGGACGCGTGGCGACAGGTCTGGCAGAGCGCACCGGGGTTCATCGACTACACCGGCGGCCTGGACGAGGCAGGGCGCATGGTGCTGGAAGGCACTCTGCATTCGAACGCCCGCGGCACCAGCGTGCCGTTTCGCGGCCGCTGGACGCCGAATGACGACGGGACGGTCCTGCAGGAATTCTGGCAGCGCGACGACAACGGCGAATGGCAGAACTGGTTCAAGGGCCTGTACCGGCCGCGTTGATTCGAGCTCAGTCGACTGCGTCCAGGCCGAGGTCGAGGTTGGGCGCGGAATGGGTTATCGCGCCTACCGAAATCACGTGGACGCCGGTCTCGGCGACGGCGCGGACCGATTCGAGATCGACCCCGCCCGAGGCTTCCAGCGTCACGCCGCTGTCGGCGGTCTGTTGTACCGCCGAGCGCAGATCGTCGAGCGAGAAGTTGTCCAGCAGAATGCTGTCGGCGCCGCCGTCCAGCGTTTCGAAAAGCTGATCCAGTCGGTCGATTTCAACGGCAACGCGGGTCATGTGCCCGGCGTATTCGCGCGCCCGCCGCAACGCCTCGGCCACGCTGCCGCATACGGCCACGTGGTTGTCCTTTATCAGCACCGCGTCATCCAGCCCGAAGCGGTGGGGCGCGCCGCCGCCGGCGGCCACTGCCGCCAGTTCAAGCGCGCGCAGGCCGGGTGTGGTCTTGCGGGTGTGCGCGATGCGCGCGCCGGTGCCGGCAACGGCGTCGACGTAGGCGCGGGTCAGGGTGGCGATGCCGCTCAGGCGGCCGAGCAAGTTCAGCGCGGTTCGTTCCGCGGTCAGGATCGAACGTGCCGGTCCGGCCAGCGTTGCGATGCATTCGCCGGGCGACAGCGCCTGGCCGTCCTCGATGTTCCACTCGGTTTGGATTCGGGCATCGACCTGGGCGAAAGTCTCGGCGGCAGCGGGCCGGCCGGCCAGCACGCCGGGCTTGCGCGCCCGCAGTTCGAAGCGAGCGATGGCATCGGCCGGAATGGTCGCCTGCCCGGTGACGTCGCCTCGGCCGCCGAGGTCCTCGGCCAGCGCACGAGTCACGATGTCGCGAACAACTGCGGCCGGGATCGCATATCGACGGCCGGCACTATCGTACGGGCGGACCTTCATGCGGCACCTTTCTTGCGTGCATCAAGCGGCAGCATCTGGTCGAGCCGATCCAGGTTGAGCTCGGTATGCGTGACCGGCGCGGTCAATCCCGGGAAATCACTGCGCGCGTGGGCGCCGCGACTTTCTTCGCGGAGCAGCGCGCCGGCGGCAATGAAACGTGCTGCGACGAGTTCGTCGGCGGGCCCGTGATCGAGCGTCATGCCGTCGATGGTTTCGAGCAGCGCCTGCAGGCCGCTGCCGTCGCGCTCCACGCCGGCATGGTATTGCATCGCCAGCCGCAGGCGGCGCAGTGAGGGGCCGGCCATCGGTCGTGCCGGTTTTTCCGCCGGCCCGGTTGCCAGATGGAGATTCGAGTCGGTGTCGAGGATGCGCAGCGCCGCACGGCGGCCCGTGACCAGCGCGTCGAGCAGAGAATTCGAGGCCAGCCGGTTCGCGCCGTGAACGCCGGTGCAACCGGCTTCGCCGACCACGTAGAGACCGGGAACCTCGCTGAAGCCGTAACTGTCGGTGGCCACGCCGCCCATGTGGTAGTGCTCTGCCGGCGCGACGGGTATCGGTTGTGTGCGCGGGTCGATGCCCGCTGCAATGCAGGCCTGGTAGACGGTCGGAAACCGTTCCGGAAAAGCTTTGCCCACAGCACGCGTGGCATCCAGCAGCGCGCCTTTGTCCGAAGCGATCTGGCGGTGCACCGCCCGCGCCACCACGTCGCGCGGCGCCAGTTCGGCATCCGGGTGCAGCTCCGGCATGAAGCGGCGCCCCAGGCGGTCCGTCAATTCGGCCCCTTCGCCC
>DATFJJ010000360.1:0-7519 GCA_035269245.1 Wenzhouxiangellaceae bacterium
GTGGCAGGCATCGATTTCCGCCGCGGCGACAACGGCGAAAGCAGGGTACTGGTGCAGCTCGACCGGCCCGGTGTCGACATCTCGGTCGACGAGCGTGCATCCTCGCTGCAGGTGGACCTCTACGACACCTCGCTGCCCAACGACATGATGCAGCAGCTGGACGTGACCGATTTCGCCACCCCGGTCAAGACCATCACCCCCGAAATTCGCGGGACCAACGTGCGCCTGAATCTCGACATCTCCGGCGCCTACCAGCACGTTGCCTACCAGACCGACAATCAGCTGGTCATCGAAGTGACCGAACCGGAGATCGAGCCGCGCATGACGCGGGAGCTCGAATTCTTCCAGGACCGCGAATACACCGGCGAGCGCATTACCCTGAATTTCCAGGACATCCCGGTGCGCTCGGTGCTGTCGCTGATAGCGGACATTTCCGACCTCAACATCGTGGTCTCCGACTCGGTCGGCGGCAGCCTCACCCTGCGCCTGACCAACGTGCCGTGGGATCAGGCGCTGGATATCGTGCTTGAAACCCGCAACCTCGCAATGCGCGAGTCGGGCAACGTGCGCTGGGTCGCGCCCCAAAGCGAAATCGCCGCGCGCGAGCAACAGATTCTGCGCGCGCGCGCCGAGCGCCAGACGCTCGAGCCGTTGCGCACCGTGATGATTCCGGTCAGCTACGCCGATGCAGCGTCGCTGTCCGAACTGATCCGCTCGTCGACCGCGGTCGGCACCGACGGTGACGGCGGCGCTGCAGGCCTGCTTTCAGAGCGCGGATCGGTCACTATCGACCAGCGCACCAACACCTTGCTGGTCACCGACACTGCCGAGCAGATCGACCGTGTGCGCGAGCTCGTCACCGAACTCGACCGCCCGGTGCGCCAGGTGCTCATCGAATCGCGCATCGTCATCGCGCGGTCCAGCTTCAACCATGAGCTGGGCGTTCGCTTCGGTGTCGCCGGTTCGGCCAGTCTAGACAACAATCTGCTCACAATCGGCGGCTCCAGCGAGGCCACCGACCGCATGGCCAATGTGGGCCTGGCGCGCCGCCAGCTGCTAGGCCAGCGTCCGGGACGCCCGTCCTTGCTGCCCGACGCCGATCCCGGCGACGTCATCGACGTGGGCACCGAGGGCATCGCCGTGCCGACGCTCGAAGATCGCCTGAACGTGAACCTGCCGGTGGCCAATCCGGCCGGCGCGTTCGGCGTCAGTTTCCTGGCCAGCAACTACCTGCTGGATCTCGAGCTCTCGGCGCTCGAAGCACAGGGCGAGGGCGAGGTCATTTCGACGCCGCGCGTGATTACCGCCAACCAGAACGAAGCCTTCATCCAGCAGGGTGTCGAGATTCCGTTCGAGGAAGCCACCAACTCCGGCGCCACCAACGTCGAGTTCAAGGAAGCAGTGCTCGAACTTCGCGTCACGCCGCTGATCACACCCGACAACCGGGTCCAGCTCAATCTCGCGATCAAGCAGGACACCGTCGGCGAGATCTTCCAGACCGGACGCGGCGGCTCGGTGCCGTCCATCGATACCCGCGAGCTGGGTACGCGCGTGCTGGTCGAGAACGGCCAGACCGTGGTCCTGGGCGGCATCTACCAGGAAGAGCGCAACTTCAACACCACCAAGGTGCCGATGCTGGGCGACGTGCCGGTGCTGGGCGCGCTGTTCCGGCGCCGTGCGACCAACGACGAGAAGCGTGAGCTGCTGATCTTCATTACGCCCAGCATCCTGGACGATCAGATTCGCATCGACTGATACGAATCACGGGAAAAAAAATGGCCCGGGCCGGCAACGGCCCGGGCCTTTTTTATGGCAAGGTCCCGGCGTTTGCCCAGCCTGCGGGACGTCGCGGACGTCAAACCGGAAAAATCCATTGATCGACGGAAGAATGATTTTCCTTCGTGGCGTCTTCGTGCGCTTCGTGTCCCGCTTTCGCTCTTCGGCGGATTGTTTGGGGTCGATACACTTACAATAGCGGAATGATCAATCGCCCCCATTCCCCGGCCGCCGAACGCAACCGCGAGCCCATTCTCAAAGTGCTGCGCGCGTGGCTGCCCAGGTCCGGCCGCATGCTTGAAATCGGTTCGGGAACAGGCCAGCACGCGACCTTTTTCGCGCCGGCCATGCCGCAGTGGCAGTGGCAGCCCAGCGAGCATCCGAACCAGTTACCCACGCTGCAGGCCGGACTGGAAGGGCACGCCGCGACAAACATCGAGCGGCCGCTCGTGCTGGACGTGACCGGCAAATGGCCGGAAGAGAAATTCGATGCCGTCTACTCGGCCAACACCGCTCACATCATGCATTTCCCGGCCGTCGAAGCCATGTTCGCCGGCGTCGGGGCTCGGCTGAACTCGCGCGGCCTGTTCGTGCTCTATGGGCCGTTCGCCCACAGCGGCCGCCACAATGCGCCCAGCAACGCCGAGTTCGATGCCAGCCTGCGTGCGCGCGATCCGGGCATGGGAATACGCGACGTCGAACAGCTCGATCGGCTGGCCGAGGAATGCGGGCTGGAGAGAATCGCGGAACTTCGCATGCCGGCCAACAATCACATTCTCATGTTTCACAAACCCTGAGAAGAAGCGACCCGAATGGTTTCAGAACAAGCACAGGCATTCGAATCCTGGAACGGACTGGCCCAGCAGGCGCGCGGGCTGCTTGCCGGCGAAAATCACCGCATCGCCAACGCCGCCAACCTGGCAGCACTCATCTTCAACAGCGTCCCGGATCTCAACTGGGCCGGTTTCTATTTTGTCGAGCAGGGCGAACTGGTGGTGGGACCATTCCAGGGCCAGCCGGCCTGCGTGCGCATCGCGCCGGGCAAGGGGGTGTGCGGCACGGCCATGGTCACCCGCGGCACCCAGCGGGTCGAAGACGTCAGTGCGTTCGCCGGCCATATCGCCTGCGATCCGAATTCGAGATCGGAAGTGGTGGTGCCGCTGATCCTGAATGACGAAGTGATCGGCGTGCTTGATATCGACAGCCCGAAACCCGGCCGCTTCAGCGAAGATGACGCGCGCGGCTTCGAGCGGCTGGCCGAGATCTATGTGGAATCTCTCGCCGGCTGAGTCGGTCGGTCGGGGCGGCCTCTCTGGATGCGTCGGTTCGAACCTGCCTCATGCGTCGGGCTCGAACCGCGCCCTGAGACGGATTCGGCCCTGATCGCCGAATTCCAGTTCGAATATGCCACCGGTGGGCAGGGGCATCAGCTGTCCCGTCAGCGCGGATTGCACCTGCTCCAGACCGGGATTGTGCCCCACCAGCGCCAGATTTCCCGAATGTTCCTGAACCAGAGCGGCCAGCGCCTCGGCCGTGGCGTTCCAGATGCGCGGGTCCTCGCGCGGCTCGCCCAAGTCCTTGCCCAGCACAAGTTCGGTGGTGCGGTGTGTCCGCGCTGCGGGCGACACCAGTACGGTGGGTCGGGCGGCATCCGTCATCCGTTTGACGAGCCAGTCGCGCATCTCGGCGCACTGGCGCTCGCCGCGGCGCGTCAGCGGTCGGTCGATGTCTTTTTGTCCGGGTTCGGCGTCGGCGGCCTTGGCGTGCCGGATCAGCCAGACGATGCGTTCAGCGTGTTCCATAACTCGATGATGCCCTCATGAACGAAGATGTTTGAGCAGCGCGCCGACTTCCAGATTGCCGCCGGAGAGCACAACGCCCACGCGCCGGCCGGCGAAGCGGTCTCGTGCGCCCAGCACTGCGGCCAGGGGCACCGCGCCGGAAGGCTCGACCACCTGCTTCAAGTGGCGCCAGGCCAGGGTCATGGCCTCGATGATCTGTTTCTCGGAGACGGTGATGACTTCGATGCCGTGACCGGAAAGCACGGCGAAGTTGCGCGTGCCGATCAGCGCCCGAAGTCCGTCGGCAATCGTCTGTGGTTCGTGGTCGGAAACGCGCTTGCCACCGGCAAGTGACCTTGCCGCGTCGTCCGCGCCGGCGGGTTCGGCGCCGGTGATCCGCACATGCGGTGCCACCTGCGCGGCGGCCAGCGTGATGCCGGCAAGCAGTCCGCCGCCACCAATCGGGGCGACCACATCGTCCAGGTCGGGCGCCTGGGCCAGGAATTCCAGCGCGACCGTGCCCTGGCCGGCGATGATGTGTTCGTGGTCATAAGGCGGGATCGCAGTCTTGCCCTCGTCGATCAACGCCTGGAGTCCGGCTTCGCGCGCCGCCTGGTTGGGCGCGCAGAAGTGGACGGTCCCGCCGTATGCGCGCACGGCTTCCACCTTGCTGGCTACCGAGCTTTCGGGCATCACCACGTCGGCGGAGAAGCCGCGGGCGGCGGCCGCGGCGGCAAGTGCGGCGCCATGGTTGCCGGAGGAATGGGTGGCCACGCCCGGGCAGTCGTCGGGCAACTGCGAGACGGCAAAGCTGGCACCGCGGAACTTGAATGAGCCGGTCTTCTGGAGTTGCTCGCACTTGAACGCGAAATCGATTCCGGTCAAACGATTCAGCGATTCGCTGGTCATAACCGGGGTCCGGTGGATCATGCTTGCAATTTCGGCAAATGCTTTTGTCGACGTGATGCCTATCACGTTTCGACCTAGTAAACTGTGGGTTGATCCGGTGTTTTCAGACATGGTCATATAATAGTAGGTAATAGTCATGGATAAGGGACGCACATGAAAGCTTTGAAAGGCGATGCGCCGCGCACGCCCATAAATCGCGCCGACTACAGGCCGCCGGCCTGGTTGATCGACACGGCCGTCATCACGCTGGATCTGAATGTCGACACTACTTGCGTATCCTCGTCCCTTCGGGTGCGGCGCAATCACGAAAGCGACGATACCGATGCGCCCCTGGTGCTGTTCGGCGACAATCTGGAAACCGAGTGCGTGGCGATAGACGGTCGCGAACTCGACGCCGATGCCTACAGACTCGATGACGGTCGTCTGACCATCGGCGGGTTGGAAGAGTCGGCCATCGTCACCACTCGCGTGCTGATCCATCCGGCGAAGAACACCGCGCTGGAAGGACTGTACCAGTCCGGTTCCAGTCTTCTCACCCAGTGCGAGGCCGAGGGCTTTCGCAAGATCACCTGGTTCGGCGACCGTCCGGACATCATGACCCGGTTCCACGTCAGGCTGGAAGCCGACCGCGAGAAGTACCCGGTGCTGCTCGGAAACGGTAATCTGGTCGAGTGCGGGCGGCTGGACGGGAATCGTCATTTCGCCGTGTGGGACGATCCGTTCCCCAAGCCGTCGTATCTGTTTGCGCTGGTCGCCGGCGACCTCGGCTGCAAGGAAGATACGTTCACGACCGTCTCGGGCCGGCAGGTGGCGCTGAAGGTCTACTCCGAGCGCGAGAACCTGGACCAGCTCGAACACGCCATCGAAAGCCTTAAAAAATCCATGGCCTGGGACGAGCAGCGTTTCGGTCTGGAGTATGACCTTGATGTTTATCACATCGTCGCCACGCACCATTTCAACATGGGCGCGATGGAGAACAAGAGTCTCAACATCTTCAACGCCCGCTATGTGCTGGCCGATCCCGACACCGCCACCGACGCCGATTTCGAGGCCATCGAGGCGGTGATCGCGCACGAGTACTTCCACAACTGGACCGGCAACCGGGTGACCTGCCGCGACTGGTTTCAGCTGACGCTTAAAGAAGGCCTGACGGTCTTCCGCGACCAGGAATTCTCGTCCGACATGCAGTCGCGTGCGGTCAAGCGGATCAGCGACATCAAGGACCTGATGGCGCGCCAGTTCCCCGAGGACGCCGGCCCCATGGCGCATCCCGTGCGGCCCGAGCGCTACGTCGAGATCAACAACTTCTATACCGCCACGGTCTACGAGAAAGGCGCCGAGGTGGTTCGCATGTACGACACGCTGCTGGGCACTGACGGCTTCCGCCGCGGCATGGACCTGTACTTCGAGCGCCACGACGGCCAGGCCGTGACCTGCGACGACTTCCGGGCAGCCATGGCCGACGCCAACGACGCCGACCTGGGCCAGTTCGAGCGCTGGTACCGTCAGGTGGGCACGCCGACGGTCAAGGTTGAAACCGACTACGATGAGCAGGCCGGCGCGCTGGAGATTTCGCTGACCCAATCGCTGCCCGACCACCCGGACAATGCCGACCTCGGCCCGCTGCACATTCCGTTCCGGCTCGGGCTGCTCGCACCCGGAGGCGCATCGCTGTCGCTACCGCTCGACGGGGAGGACGAGATCCGCGAAACGCACCTGCTCGAGCTGCGCGACACCGAAACCACGGTGCGCTTCACCGGCCTGGACCAAAAGCCGATCGTCTCGCTGCTGCGCGGTTTTTCCGCGCCGGTCAAGGTCGAAGCCCAGGCCGACGACCGCGAACTGGCCGTGCTGCTGGCGTTCGATCCCGATCCGGTCGCGCGCTGGATGGCCGGGCGCAAGCTCTCTGCGCGTGTACTCGACCGCGCCATCGAGGCCCATGCCGACGGCGACGATGCCCAATCGCCCGATCTGCTTGTCTCGGCCTGGCGCAAGATCGTCGAGAACGCTAAAGACGACCCGGCACTGGCGGCGGCGCTGCTGCAGCTGCCCACCGAACCCGAGCTTGCGCAGAATTACAAGCCGGTGCCGGTGGATGCCATCCACGCTGCCCGCTCTGGACTCAGGCGGCAACTGGCCGAATCGCTGGCCGAGCCGCTCCGCGAGATTCTTGACGAAAGCCGCCCGCGCGGCGGCTGGCGCTTCGACGCCGACGACATTGCCGCGCGCAGCCTGGCCAATACCGCGCTGTCGCTTCTGGTGGGCGCACGCGACGAAGAAGCGGCCAAGCGCGCAGTAGCGGTCTACAAGGATGCCGATAACATGACCGATCGCTTCGCCGCGCTGGCATCGGTAGCCCACGCGCGCATCGACGCCGCCGACGCGCTACTGGCCGATTTCGAGAAGCGCTACGGCGACAATCCACTGGTGATGGACAAGTGGTTTGCCGTCCAGGCCCAGGTGGCCGCCGACAGCACCGTCGACAAGGTCGAGCAGTTGATGGACCATCCGGCGTTTTCGATGAAGAACCCCAACAAGGTACGGTCGCTCATCGGCACATTCGGCATGCACAATCCCTCGGCCTTCCATCGCGCAAATGGATCAGGCTATCGGCTTATGGGAAAAGCGGTGCGCACGCTCGACTCACTCAATCCGCAGGTCGCGGCCAGGCTGGTTTCGGTATTCAACCGCTGGGCCGATTACGACGAAGACCGCAAGCGCCAGATGCGCGAGCAACTCCAGGCCATCAAGGCCGTCGACGGACTGAGCCCCGATGTCGACGAAATTGTCTCGGCGGCGTTGAAGCGGGAGGGGTAGGGTTCGACGGTTTCCGGTTTCCGGTTTCCGGTTTCCGGTTTCCGGTTTCCGGTAGTCGGAAGTCGGTAGTCGGTAGTCGGTAGTCGGTAGTCAGCAAGAATATGCGCCGCGGAGGCCGGCTTCTGGATCATTGAAACGCTTGCGGCACCGAAGCGAGCTGACTGCAGTAGGAGCCTGCCCTGCAGGCGATGCTTTTCCGGAAACCGGAAACCGGAAACCGATTCAACCGTCTTTAT
>DATFJJ010000361.1:0-3649 GCA_035269245.1 Wenzhouxiangellaceae bacterium
GTCGGAAGTCGGAAGTCGGAAGTCGGAAGTCGGAAGTCGGAAGTCGGAAGTCGGAAGTCGGAAGTCGGAAAAAACCGGTTTCGAATTCTTCGGCGACTGACGACTGACCACTGTTTTGCCGGAAACCGGAACCCGGAAACCCGAAACCGGGGTTTTCAATGCCCGTATGTTCTGGGCCGCGTCAACCGGTCGATCAGCGGGGCCGCCATGTTCATCAGCAGCACCGCGAACGCCACGCCGTCGGGATAGCCGCCGAAGCGTCGGATCGCCAGCGTCAGGATCGCAACTCCGGCGCCGAACACCAGCCGTCCCCTCATCGTCGAACAGCCGGATACCGGGTCGGTTGCGATAAAGAATGCGGCCATTACCAGCGCCCCGGAGAAGACGTGCTGCAGCGGCGATGGATTGATGTCGGGCCCCATCAGCCACATGGGTACGGTGACCACGACGACCGTGGCCAGCAGTGCGACCGGCACATGCCAGGAAATGACCCGACGATAGAGCAGCCAGAGGCCGCCCAGGGCGTAGAAGTTGGCGATCCACTCCCATCCCAGGCCGCCGAAATCGCCGAAGATGGGGGCGTCGCGGATCTCGGTCACCAGGCGATTTTCAGCGACGCCGGTCTTGAGCGCGTCCAGCGGCGTAGCCTGGCTGAGCGTATCCCAGGAAAGCGCTTCGGGAAGGCTGCCGGTGAAGATCGCCTGGGCGGTCTGCCAAAGGCCCGGCAGTCCGGGCGAGAGCTGGCGCGGCGCCAGCCACTGCGAAAGATCCAGCGGAAAGGCGACGATGACCACGGCAAAGCCCACCATCGCCGGGTTGAACAGGTTGTGGCCCAGCCCTCCATAAAAATGTTTGGCTACTACAATCGCGAAAACCATCCCGGTCAACGCGATCCACCAGGGCGCCAGCGGGGGCATGCACAGGGCGAACAGCACGGCCGTGACGACGGCGCTGTAGTCGGAAAGGAACGGTTCGAGCGGCCGCTCGCGGAGCTTCAGCATCACCGCTTCCAGGGCCAGCGCGAAAGCGACCGCCAGCGCGATCTGAAACAGGATGCCGAGGCCGAAGAACCAGACGTGGGCCGCGATGGCCGGGATCAGTGCATACAGCACTTGCTTCATGACCCCGGAAACCGTGTTGATCGGGGGCAAGTGAGGCGCGCCGGCAAGCGTCAGCTTCATGAATCCCCGTCCTGGTCCGGACCGGCCGACTTCGATCGAGAGCGTTCTATCGCCGCCTGCACTTCGCTTTTGGCATCGCCGCCCGCTTTCAGCTTCTGCTCGCGCTGTTCGCGTCTTAGGCGCCGCTGTTCCTTTTCTTCGGCGATCCGTTTTTCCCGGGCCTCGAAGCGTTGCCGGGCCTTTTGCGCCCGAGCGTCTTCGATGCCGCGTTCGCGCAGCACGCCCTTGCCGTGGCGGTACCAGTCGACCAGCGGGATATGGCTGGGGCAGACGTGTGCGCAGCAGCCGCACTCGATGCAGTCGAAGAGATGGAGCGAATCGGTTTCGTCGTAATCCTCGGCCTTGAGATACTTGTAGAGCTCCTGGGGCAGCAAGCTGGCCGGGCATACGCGAACGCACTCGCCGCAGTTGATGCACGGCATCACCGGCTGCACCCGCCGAGTGTCTTCGCGGCGCAGCACGAGGATACAGTTCGAGCCCTTGGCGACCGGAATCAGGTCCGAGGCCAGCGGCAGCCCTGACATCGGGCCGCCCAGCACCAGGCGTTCAATATCGTCGTCAAGGCCGCCGGCGGCCGCCAGCAGGTCGCTTACCGGCGTGCCCAGCAGAGCCACCACGTTGCGGGGGTGCTTGATGCCCGGTCCGCTGACCGTGACGATCCGCTCGATCAACGGCTTGCCCTCGATCACGGCGTCCCGTGCGGCCGCGGCAGTGCCGACGTTTAGACAGGCCAATCCCAGGTCCTGCGGCAGACCGTCGTGCGGCACCTCGGCGCCGGTCAGTACCTGGATCAGCTGTTTCTCGCCGCCTTCGGGATAGATGGTCGTGACCTCCACGATGCGGCAGAAATCGTCCGGGTCATGCTCGGCAAGCGCCCGGCTCAGGGATTCATCAACCGCGCCCATTTGATCTTCTATGGCGATGATGACCTCATCGGCGCCCAGCGCTCGAGCGAGGATCAGGCCGCCCTCGATGATGGCGCCGGGGCGCTCGCGCATCAGCATTTCGTCGCAGGAAATATAAGGTTCGCATTCCGAGCCGTTGAGGATGAGCGTATGCACTTGCTGCCATTCGCCGCGTAGCTTCGCCGCGGTCGGGAACATGGCCCCGCCCAGTCCCGCCAGTCCGGCGGCGCGTATGTGCCCGATCAGATCAGCCGGATCGGCGTGACGCCAGTCGTCCAGCGCCGCGGTCTCGAACCAGGCGTCCTTGCCGTCGGGCTGCAGGACCAGGCATTCGGCTTCGCTGTCGGGCGGCCAGCTGACCGGCCAGGCCTTGATGGCCGAGATGGTGCCGGAGGTTGGTGCGTGCACCGGCACTTCGCGGTCGTTGCGCGCCCGGCTCAGCGGCTGGCCCTTGAGCACGCGGTCACCGGGGGCCACCAGCATTTCGCCTGCCGGGCCCTGGTGCTGCTGTAGCGGCAGGTACAGCGCTTCGGGCATTTCGGGACGCAACAGCGGGTCGCGGCAGGCGATCTGCTTGTGGTGTCGAAGCTTCAGCCCGCCGGGAAACCGGTACAAGTGCTCGCCGACCTCGAGATCATGCATGCTCGCGCTCCGTCTTTGCCGGTTCCAGCGCTTCGCGGGATTCGACCTCGACGGTATCGACAGACCAGATGAAGGGCCGGCGGCGCGGCACCAGGTCAATGCAGTCGACCGGACAGGGCGGCAGGCACAGCTCGCAGCCGGTACATTCGTCGGCGATCACCGTGTGCATCATTTTCGGCGCCCCGACAATCGCGTCTACCGGACAGGCCTGTATGCAGAGCTTGCAGCCGATGCAGCGGTCTTCGTCGATGACCGCCACCAAAGGCGGCTTGGTTTCGCCGTGCGACGCATCGAGCGGCTTGGGCGCGCGGCCCAGCAGGTCGGCAAGCGCCTTGACCCCGGCCTCGCCACCGGGCGGGCATTGGTTGATGTCGGCCTCGCCGTTGGCAATGGCCTCTGCATACGGGCGGCAACCGGGGTAGTCGCACTGGCCGCACTGGGTCTGCGGCAGGATCTGGTTGATCTGCTCTACGACCGAGTCTTCGTCCGGCCTCCACTTGCGGGCACTGACAAGCAGCACCAGGCCGATGCCCAGCAGCAGCGCCAGCATCACGCCGACTGCGATCATCATCGCGGCAAGCGTCGCGCTCACAGTTTTGCAAACCCGGCAAAGCCCATGAACGCCAGCGCCATCAGCCCGGCGGTGATCAGGCCGATCGGCGCGCCGCGGAAACTTTCCGGCACGTCGGCCATGGCCAGACGCTCGCGGGCGGCGGCCAGCAGCACCAGCACGCCGCCGAAACCCAGCGCCGCACCGAAGCCGTAGAGCGCCGACTCGACCAGGGAATGCTGTGCGCGCACGTTCAGAAGGGCAACGCCCAGCACCGCGCAATTGCTGGTGATCAGCGGAAGGTAGATGCCCAGTACCCGGTGCAGCATGGGCGCTGAATGACGCATCAGCAGCTCGGTCAGCTGCACAAG